>CALBXV010000075.1 GCA_937890045.1 uncultured archaeon | reverse complement strand
TTACAAGATTTTTATTACTGGTAAGAATAGCGGCAGACATTTTACTTCTAAAAGGATCCCAAATTCTATATTCAGAATTATTTATTATCTTAATATTTTCACCATATAATTGATTTCCAGGTTTTAAATTCTTCGTTATTAATCTTTGATGATTATTATGTGTAACTAGTAATAAATTATCATTAAATTTAAATAAAATAGTCATATTATTCATCAATAAAAAATATAAAATAATATTAAGTAATTTTCAAGTTATTTTTAGAAAGTAATTGTAGAACTTTATCATTTAATTTGGTTATTAGATCTTTGTCAAATTTTCCTTTAAAACAATCGACTCTCACAGCAATAGCAATTTTACTAGAAAATGTCCGTGCAATTTTCCCTCTTAGTCTTTTTGGTGCAGAATGAACATATTTATGTTGAAATATAATGCCATGTTTTGGAGGTCGAGAACCAGTTTTCATAGATCTAAATAACGCTTTTTCTGCACCTAATATTTGTATTCCACTAGAAGATAATTTAGCTAGTTTATCTAAACTACCAGCTTGAGCAATGAACCTTGCTCCTATATTAGAACCTGCTAACGCAGATAAATTTGGAGCTGTTTTCACCATCATTGAATTCACATATTTAGTTAGCTTGTCTTTTGTTTTATTCATAATCAATAATTCTTGCGCTAACATTTTTAGTACAGTTAAATCCTGTTTTAATATTTTTCCACCAGTAGATGAATGAGATTCAGATAAGATATTTTTTATAGTATTATTATCAAATTTTAACAGTTTTAATTTTTCAGAGGTAATTAATGTTCTATCACCAATTTTAGATACAATATTTGAATAATTTATTGGATTGTTAATTATATTTTCTAGTTCTGGAAAATGTAGTCCATACCATTCATAAATTCGTTCTTTTTTAATATTAATTAATTTATCAATTTCATCTAGAGCATCTATAGCCTGAACTATATACAAATCACGATTACTGGTAATTTTACGTAATTTATTTTCAGATAATTGTAATGCAAATTTTTGAATTCTTTGTTTACCATCTTCGATTGATGAGATAAACTTGGCATCTCTCAATAATTTGAATTTATCTAATTTATTTATAATTTCGTCGTTATACTGAACATGCATACCTAAATTTTTTAAACTTTTTACCAAATTTTCATTATTAACATATATTTTTTCATTACTATTAGTAAGATAATTACGAATTATTTTTTTGATATTTCTATCTAGTCTACCAGAATTTATTTTTAAATAATCTTCAACACCATCATATTTTGAAAATTTATATTTACTAAGTATTTTATATTCATTATTTAGAAGAATAACGCCTAATTCTGTTAAAATTATTATTTTTTTCAATTAATCACTATTTTACTATTTTAGTCATATAAGGACCTTCTAATTTATATCCTAAATTTTTATAATATTCTCGAGTCCCAACAGCACTGGTTACAATTAATTTATTTTTATCATAAGTTTCTGATATCAATTTTTCAGCATGAAACATAAGTTTAGAACCATATCCTTTATGCTGCCACCCATATTTTTCTTTATCCCCAATTGGAATTAGATTTCCGTAAACATGTAATTCTCTGATTAATGCACTTTTATTAGTAATTTCTTTTCGATAAGCTTTTTTTGATGGTAAACGTATTCGAGTAAATCCAATTAGTAAATTCTTAGGTTTACATTCATAGGATAAAAAGATTTCAAGTCCGTTAGAAGCAGTATATACTTCTTTATATAATTTAATATCACTATCTTGAAGATTTATTTTCTTTTTTAATTGTGATAATCCAATTTCTCTACATCTAATACAATTACATTGATGTTTCATTTCTTGAAGTCTATTAAGAGCCAATTCTCTTAGATTACCATCTTTTACACCTGCTATTATTTGATCTGAGCCAATTGCTCTTTGAACTCGCATAACTCTAACCCAATTAGGCATCATTTTCTTCACTTTGGTAATAATATCTAAAGTAGTCTCAAGATCATATGGTTTGTATTTTCCTAATTTATATAGATTATATAACGGCGTAGATTCTAAAACTAGAGTTGGATAAATTTTTAGCATATCAGGTTTAAAATCATTATTATGTAACAAATCAGTAAAATCTTGTAGATCTCTATCAGGATTAGTTCCAGGAAGACCGGGCATCATATGAGCGACGATCTTTAACCCTGAATCTTTAGCTAATCTAAATGATTCTATAACATCGTTAAGATCATGACCGCGATTAACTAGATTATAACTTTCTTCATTAAGATTTTGTACTCCTATTTCAACTCGAGTAGTGCCATAACTTAACATTAAATTAATATCTTTTTTTTTACACCAATCTGGTTTTGTTTCAACGGTTAATCCCACATTTCTAATTTTAGACGTTTCTCCTATTTTATGAGCTTGAGCAATAGTTGAAGATTGAGCACCATTCAATGCGTCAAAACATTTTTTTACAAAGTCTATTTGATAATTTTTTGGATAACTAAGAAAAGTACCTCCAACAACAATTAATTCAGCTTTATTAACATTATGACCAGATGATTTAATCAATTCTATTCTAGATAAGACTTGTTTGTATGAATCATAATTTAATTTAATAGCAGTATTAATTCCAGGTTCTTTGAGGACATAACTTTGAGGAGTGTTAAATCTCACACCGCCAGGACAATAAGTGCAAGTACCATGTGGACATGGGTCAGGTTTAGGAAATACACCAACAATAGCAATTCCAGAAGCGGTACGAGTCGGTTGAACTTTTAATTTAGATTGAAGAAATTTGAATTCATCATCTTGAATTAATGAAAGGAGATATATTTTACTAGGCATATTATTAAGAGAATATTTTTTGCATATTTTTCTTATAGTGGCATTTATATTTTTTTGTGTTATATTAGGATCAGTTTTAATGACATCAAGTATTTCCATACTTGCAATTTTATAGTTATTATCTGAAATTATACTATTTAACATATTTTAATCCTTTTTAAAATAATTATGAATTAAAATTACTTTCTATATCTACGACGATAATTTCCATTTTCATTTTGAGCAGCGGCAAGAAGCTTCTTAGCATAGCTCTCTTTGCAACGCACCCTTGGTATAGGACTTACACGTGTTTTACCCTCTATTTTAGGTGTTTGAGATCGAACTTTTCCTGCTTTAGTTAATGAACCGTGAGTTGGCATATATTAATCACTATTTAATTAATTAAAAATAACGCGTTTAAAAATATTCCGAAATTAAACTCTTTTTTAAATTAATAATTTTACAGAGAACACAAGATAAGAATAAAAAATACTGATATTCAACAAATATTATGCATTTTTTTTAGATCTTTACTAAGACCTTCAAGCTCTTGTGGAATGTCAATTTGAATAGAAGCTTTAAGAGAGTTACCTTGGGATTTTTTTGTGTTCCAAACTAGAGAATTAAACTCAAATAACTTATTAGTAATATTAGAGAATTTTTTATCCCATTCAGGTTTTGGAAATTTTTCAACATGTATACTATCTTTACCATATAATTGACGCCATAAACTATCTGTAATAAATGGAGTAATTGGTGAAAATAACAATAGAATATTTTTTATACATATATGTAAAGTAAACCATGCAGATTTTTGTTCAGATAAATTAGAATTATCTCCATAAGCTCGACTTTTAACCAATTCAACATAATGAGACGCAAAGGTATTCCAAGTAAAATCTCTAATTAATATTGCTACATCATGAAATTCATAGTTTTCATATTTATTAAGAACCTCTGAAGTAAGATTAGATAACTCAGAGAGTATCCAGAGATCACTAGCATTATTAATTTGATTTTTGTGTACTACTGGAAACATGGATATAAATCTAGCAATATTCCAGAATTTAGTCAGAAATTTTGATTGACCGTCTATTCTTGAATAAGAACAACGAATATCACCTTTTATAATATCACCTTCTAAACATGACCATATTCTAAAACATTCTGCGCCGTATTTACTAAGAATTTTTTGTGGGTCAATTACATTACCCACACTTTTACTCATTTTATCTCCTTTTTCGTCTACAACATGCATATGAATTAATATGTTTTCAAAAGGAGACATGTCAAAAAGATGTAGAGATTTTAATATAGTGAAATATAACCAATTTCTAACTATTTCTTTGCCTTGTAATCTCATTGAACAGGGAAAATTTTTATTGAAAAATTTATTGTTAGATAAATATCCAAGAATATACGCTTCAGAAGTGCAAGAATCAAACCATGTATCAAATATACGGGTTTCACCCTCAAAATTATTAGATTTACACTTAGGACAAGTATCTACAGGACAGTTATCTTTCCAAGGTTGATAATATTTTCCTGGTTTAGGTATTATAGGTGAACGACAATTTTTACACCACCAAAGTGGAATTTCAGTTCCATAATATCTTCTTCGTGATAATACCCAATCAATATTTATTGAGTCTATCCAGTTATCAAGAATTTGTTTACTTTCTGGAGCGTAAAATTGTGTTTTTTTAATAATATTAGATATTTGTTCTTTATAATCAACTTGTTTTAGATAGATTTCTTGTTTAGCTATAAATTCAATAGGGTCTTTAGATCTTTCACAAATAGGTTTTCTATTAGAAATTTGTTGTTTTTTTACTATCAAATTCATGGATTCAAGATCTTCAGCAATTTTATTTCTTGCATCTAATACACTTAGCCCTTCATAATTTTTGGCATTACTATTCATTTTGCCATCAGAATCAATAGTGTAAGTAGGTGCAATTTCTAATTCTCTTAAAATTTTTATATCTGATTGGTCACCAAAACTAGAGATCATAACTAAACCAGAGCCAAAATCAGCTTGCGCATAAGGATGTTCAATTATACTAATTATATGATTAGATATAGGAACAATAATTTTTTTATTTTTAAACTTAGTGTATCTAGTATCTTTTGGATTATAAATTATTTTTTTAACTGTATATAACAATTCAGGTCTAGTAGTAGCTACAATAAGTGATTCAGAATCATCTTGAAGTTGGAATTTAATATAATATAAAGTTGTAATGTTATTTTCATATTCAATTTCTGCATTAGAGATAGCGGTTTTACAAACTGGACAAAAATTTGTTGTGTTATTAGCTTCATATATAAGTCCCTTTTCCCACATTTTTATAAAAGTGGTTTGAGTCAATTTTCTATATTCTGGATCATCAGTTTCATATCTTTGTCCTAAATCATAACCTTTATTCCAAGAATTACAACTTAATCCTAATCTTCTAAATGAATCAAGTGAAATATCACCATAACGATTAAGAAGTTCTTTACATTTTTCAAGAAATTTTTCTCTAGGAGTATCATGTATAGAAATATTAAATTCTTTTTCTGTTTGAACTTCAATTGGTAATCCATTTTTATCAAGTCCTAGAGGAAAAAGAACATTATATCCTAACATGCGTTTTGATCTAGCAACAATATCTAACAATACATAAACATAGGCATGACCAATATGAATTGCAGTATTAACATATGGTGGTGGAGTATCAATACTAAAGACTTTATCATTATTTGTATTGAATTTATAAACATCATTTTTTTTCCACAAATCTAGTAACTCATTTTCTTCAAGAAAGTTCCATTGTTTCTGATTAATTTTAGGAGTGAAATTCATTTACAACATTTCCATTTATTTGAATCTTAATAATGCTCCTAGTCCACCAAAACTTTCTAACATAACACCATCTTCGGATTTTGAAGAAATAATTTCTAATTTTGTTCCATATTGATTAACTTGATCATCAAAATAGTCAATTATATCTTCGTCCATTACATCATACTCATTTGAATTACAATTAACACATGATGTATTTTTTATATTTCTCTTATTAGCAACTATTTCTAACTTTTTAATAGTTTTATTTATAATATTTTCACATTGTTTACAAACTATTTTCAAGTTTATAAATCCACTATTATCTGATATTAAAATAAGTTCAACACTAGAATTACGCAATTTTTCTAAAATTTGATTTATTCCATAAATTGCTAGCCCGCTATCTACATTTACTTCTTTAAGAAATTTTTGAACTAATTGTTTTTCTTCCATAATTCTAATGTTAGATAATATTTCAGAAGATTTCATCAGAGCTTCACGAATTCCTTCATGTCCAGAATAAGATGTGTCTAATACACCTTTAACAGATTCCTGAAGACGATAATCAAGATATTTTTCTTTTAAGAAATAATCTTTAGTAGGTCCAGGACCGCTTACTAGAAGTCCTTTATAGTTCTCCTGTTCTAGAAATGCTTTAGAAGCATGTGCTGCAATTCTATGATAATAAGCATTAAGATCCATATTTCTTAATCTTTCATATCTTCGAGCAGATTGTCCACCAGCTCGATGTTTACCAGAAACTCCTGAAGTAATAACATCTATAATGTCAAGTCTATCACCTGCAATTAAAGCAAAACCAGTTTCAGTAGTATCAATAGATAATATTCCAAACACATCATCGACTTTTAACATTGATTTTAAAAATTCTAAATGAAAATGATCATCACAACGATAAAAATAAGTTTGTACAGGTTTTGGGGGCAAAATTTCATTTAGAATAACAGTTTCACTACCAGGTCCGTTAGTTGGAAGAGCTCCAGTAAATATTATTAAACCATTTATAGGAGTTTGTTTGTAAAATTTAAGCCGTTGTAAAGTTTTAGTTAACGCATCTTGAACATGGTTTCGAGTTGTATCAGATTTAATATTAGAAGCTGTCCCATGTTCTTCTCTAAGAGAATTTGTAACTTCATGAATGGCTTTTTTCGCAGGTATATATAAAGAGACCAGTTCAGTACCACGACCTTTTTTATTAGCTAAATTAGAAATAAGTTTACGAATTTTATAAGTTTGAACTGAATTTAATTTTTCAACCATAAATTTTAACTCACAATTAACCTTTACTATAAAGTTTTACATTTCTTCTTATTAA
>CALBXV010000074.1 GCA_937890045.1 uncultured archaeon | reverse complement strand
ATGACACAGAAAGTTTATACTAGCGATAAAGATAAATAAGGAGAAGAAATAACTTTGACGACTATCCCTCAAAGTAATCTAATAGACTCCTATTATCTTTCTGAAGAGCTGGAAAGAAAAAAAGAAAATATTAGACACAATCTTGTTTCCGGTGCTTGTGATGACTATAATGAGTATCGTTATTTGGTAGGCTTCTACGAAGGCTTAACCGAATCACAAACTATATTAGAAGATCTAAGAAAAAAATACCTTTCTGGAGAAGATTTAGAAGAAGATGCAGAACGCTAAGTTTGGTAACGCCATCAGAAATGATGACTGGATTACTGATGAAAAGGTAGAAGACCCCACTCCTCTTCCGGAGTTACCCGGATACCACGTACTTGTTCGTCCGGTTTCCGTAAGAAGTGAGACTAAGGGTGGATTACTTTTACCGGACAGATGTGTAGACGACGTAAAATATCTTACGACTGTAGGGCGTGTTCTGGCAGTAGGAGATAGTGCATATCTGGACAATAAAAAATTTCCCAACGGCCCGTGGTGTCAGGTAGGAGATTATATTGCATATGGTCGTCATGTAGGACATAAGTTTGTATATAAGGATACGATGCTTATTCTTATCTTTGATGATCAGGTTATTATGAGAGTTGAACAGCCAGAGTATCTTGATACTATGTTTCATCTTTCGTAAAAAAAGCGTAAACCGTGGGTTTCGCAATCTACGTTAAACAATAAAAAAAGGGAAATATCACAATGACCGATGTAGAAAAGACTAGCGAGTGGAGTGAAGTAGATACCAGTAAACCGGAAGAAGACAAAGCCGAAACAGCAGACTTTGAAACTCCCGAAGAACCAGAAGTAGAAAAAGTAGAAGCTGTTATTGAAGAGGAAGCTAAAGAAGAAAAATTAAAAGAGCTGGAAGGTGTTAAAACAAAAGGAGCTGAGAAACGTATTCGTCAGCTCGTACAGCAGCGTAATGAACGTGATACAGCTATCCAGAATCTTTCAGGTGAACTTGATAATCTCCGTTCTGAACTTGTTAGATCACATCAAAATACAAAATCTCACGAAGCTGCTTCTTTAACATCTCGTGAAGCTGAATTAGAAGCTTCTGCAAAATCAGCCGAAAAAGATTATCTTACTGCTTTTGAAGAGGGCGAACAGGAAAAAGTTCTCGAAGCTCAAAATAAAATCAACGATGCAAAAACAGATCTCAAGGTTATTAAGGCTCGTAAAATACAATTAGAAAATGAACAACGACAAGCTGAGTATCTTGCAACCCAAGAATATCAGGAAGCAGCTGGTTATCAGGAAGTAGGACAACAACCACAATATACCGCTCCTCCACCCCCCGATGAACTAGCTACTGAGTGGGCTTCTAATAATGACTGGTTTGGAAATGATGAGATTACAACTGCCGTTGCTTTGGCAATAGATCAAAAATTAAAGTCGGAAGGCTTTGATCCGAATACAAAAGAGTTTTATAATGAAGTAGATAAACGTTTGCAACATGAGTTGCCAAATAAGTTTGATTCAGATCGTGTGATGGATAACACGGATAAACCATCTCAAGTGGTAGCAGGATCATCACGAAAATCCTCTCCTATCGGAAAGAAAGTTAAACTCTCTAAAAGAGATGTAGAACTTGCTAAGAAGTGGGACATTCCTCTTGACAGATATGCCGCAGAAAAGCGTAAGATAAGTAAGCTTGATGAGGGCAATTATTCAACTATAGAAACAAAACGTGCTTAAGTGTAAAACCACTTATACATATACATAAAGGAAAATTTTATGGAAACAGAAAATATTATTACTCCCGAAGATGATAATGAAGCCTCTGAACAGAAAAGTCGTGAAGCTTCTAAACGAACAAACGACCAACGTACTTATTATGAAACAGACAGTTGGTTGGATATTCCAGAAGAAGTACAAACGAAATTTCTTGATTTAGGAATTAAATTAGGATGGCTTCGTATTTATCTTAACGGAGAAGAAGATTATAAAGCTGTTGGTAAAAAAATTAACGAAGGGTGGGAGTTCGTAACTTCTGAAGAAGTGCCTGAAATGACTGTTGGCTACGGTTATAGTAAATCTACAGACAGGTTTGAAAACTGTATTGTTCGTGGAGATGTTGCGTTAGCCAAGATCCCTCTTTCCAATTGGCAAGAGCGTAAGGATCGTGGCATCCAACGTAACAAGGACATGAATGATGCTATCAATGCTCGTCTGATGTCTATGCAGGACCGGCGTATGCCGATCAGCGATAACAGTAAGTCAAGAGTTACAGTAGGGCAACGACCAGTTTCTTTCGATACAGAGGATAAGTCTTAACAAAAAAAATAATAATAAAAAAAATCCATAGGGTTTGACTCTTTATATATGTATAAGTAAAAAAAAGCCAATCTATTGGCTAAAAAAAATATATATATATAGGAGAACCCTTATGAGTTCATCAAAAGCTCTATCTGGTTTTCACCCATCACGTAAACGCGGGAGTGCACCTAACTCTTGTGGAGTAACTGAATATAAAATTGCCCAGAATAACGCTGCTGCGTTGTATTCTGGCGATCTTGTTAAGTTATCCAGTGGTTATATAGCTCCTGTCGCTACAACCACCGACTATGCTGTCGGTGTGTTGATGGGTGTTCGCTACGTGGATAAAACATCTAAGCAGCCTGTATGGGCCAGCTATATTAATGCATCTGTTTCTTCAGATGATAGCAATACATACGCGCTCGTAGATGATGATCCCGACTCAACTTACGTTATTCAAGCAGACGCCGCCTTAACTATTGGCGACTTAAACTTGAATTTTGACGTAACTCTTGGTTCCGGCAGTACTGTTACAGGACGATCCGGCTTTGGAATTAAAGCCGGTTCTCGTGTTGCTACTACTGCTATGCTCCGACCTGTTGCCCTTTATACCGAACCGGGTAACGCTTGGGGTGATACCGCAACCAAAGTAGAATGCCGAATCCAGCGTAATCAACAGTACACAGTTGTTGCTAGCGTTGTTGGACCGGTTTAATAGCAGGAGAAATGAAAAATGGCTATTAATAGAGGTAATATATCAAAAGAACTATTACCCGGTCTAAATGCAATTTTTGGTTTAGAATATGGTAGTGTTGACGACGAAAATAATACTTTGTTCGAGACTGAAAATTCTGATCGGGCTTTCGAGGAAGAAGTTCTTTTCACCATGTTCGGTGAAGCTCCCGTAAAATCTGAAGGTGCTGCTGTTCAGTATGATTCTGCACAGGAAGCATATACATCTCGTTACACACACGAGACTGTTGCTTTGGCTTTTGCTGTTACTGAAGAAGCTATGGAAGATAATCTTTATGATACTTTCGCTAAGGTACGTGCTAAAGGTCTTGCTCGTGCTATGGCTTCAACTAAACAGGTTAAGGGCGCGAACGTCTTCAATAACGCTTTCTCCGCAAGTTATGTTGGCGGGGATGCTGTTGCTTTAATTTCTGATTCTCATCCTACTATTGGTGATGGAAATCAGAGTAACAAGATTGGCACTTCAGCCATTGCAGTTTCAACTATTGAAACGGCTGTGACTGCCATCAATAAGATTAAGGATGATCGTGGAATCTTGGTTGGTGCTTCACCGACTTCGGTCCATATTCCTCCTGAACTTGCTTTTGAAACGGAAATGCTACTGAAATCAGCTGGTTTACCACTTGGTTCAGTAACTTATTCCACTACACAATATGCTCCTAACGATCTTAATCCGATTAAGAGTTTAGGTATTCTACCCGGTGGTTCTCATGTGAATCGCCGGTTCACGGATACCGATAATTGGTTTGTTAAAACAGATTGTCCAAATGGTACCAAGATGTTCAATCGTAGTCCTCTTGCTACCAAAATGGAGCCGGATTTTGATACTGGAAATCTTCGTTTTAAAGCTCGTGAGCGTTATAGCTTTGGTTGGTCTGACTGGCGTCATTGGTTTGGTGCTGAAGTCTAATCAATAATAGTAATAAGAAAAAAAGCTATAATAAAATATAAATTTGAACGGAGAAATATCTACATACATAATATGTAATTGATAACTTCTCCGTTCATTTTTATATAAAAAAATAGATACTATAAAAGGAAGAAATTATGGGATTCACACTAACACCAGTTGTTGTAACAGCTACAGGAACGGTTACTTCTAATCTAAAGGGAACTGCGCGACTAGCTAGTTTTACATTTTCTAATCATGGAACTACGGCTGCTTCAGCAGTAACCTTTTGGGAACTAACTTCTGCTGGTGAAGTAGCTGCTTCTGAAAAGTTTCATATTACATTAGCTTCTGCTTCACTCCCCGGTTCTACCATGACACAGGTTTATAATGAGGGAGATGCTATTAAGTTCAATAATGGAATTTATGCATCTGTAGCTGCCAATGTTGTTGGACTGATTACCCACATTTAAAGAAAATGGCTATTTCAGGAACAACTACATTCAATCTTGATATTGATGATATTATCAATGAAGCTTTAGCTCAAATAGGAGGTGAAGTTACGCAGGGAGGAGATGTTATAGAAGCACGGAGAAGTCTGGATCTGTTATTAAGAGAATGGCAGAACAGAGGATTTGCACTTTGGAAAACTGCTCTCGGTACTTTTACTGCTTCCGATTCGAGTGTTACTGAAACACTACCAACAGATCTTATAGACGTTATAGTTGCTACATCCCGTAAAGATACTACTGATCTAGAATTAACCAGAATTAACATGGAAGATTATGAAAGATTACCAGATAAAACTCAAACAGGAAGACCAGTACAATATGCCATCCAGCATGGAACAGCTGGTCAGACTATGTATTTATGGCCGTTAGCAGATGCTGCAGATACTTATACGATACGATATCGTTATTTCGGTTATACAGATGATAGCAGTAAATCTACCTATAATGCTGATGTTCCCACTCGTATGTTACCGGCTCTTACAGCTGGTTTAGCCTACAAGATGGCTATAAAAAGACCCGGTGTTCCTGATGCACGAATACAAATGTTAAAGACACTTTATGACGAAATATTTACGACAGCTTTTGAAGCAGACAGAGAAAAAAGTAGTCTGTTTATAAGGCCGAGTTTCAGGTTCTAGAATAGTCTCATGGCTGGTAATATTAAATCATGGTTTATTTCAGACAGAAGTGGATTTCGTTTTAAATATAAGGATCGTATTAAAGAAGAAGGAACACAGTACGTAGTTGGACCCGGTGAGTCGGATGGTAGATTTGATCTAGTCAATCATCCACAAAACAAATCACCACATATTACAGGTTCTATAGTTTTGAAGGATGCCAGACCAGATACTGTTCTGGCTACAACAGGTGATGCAGGGTGGGTACCGAGCATGACTACATTTGTTCCTTCAAGTATCACCCAATTTACAAGTAGTTAAGAAAAAAAAAGAAGGAGATTAAAAACAATGGCTATTTCATCTGGAATTGCTATAAACTTTAAAGAAGATTGTCTTGAAGGTGTTCATCATTTTTCAAGTGCAACCTTTAAAATAGCTCTATATACAAGTATAGCTTCACTAAGTAACGGTACATCTGTTTTTCTTGTATCAGGTGAACTTGCCAGTGGTAATGGGTATACGAGTGGTGGACAAATTTGTACTGTTACTAATGTTACTGTTGATGGTAGTACAGCTATTGTCGATTTTGCAGATCAATCATGGACAAGTGCTACATTTACTGCGCGTGGCTGCTTGATTTATAACAGTAGTCAATCCAACAAGACTGTTGCAGTAATTGATTTTGGTGGGGAAAAGACAGCTACTAATGGTACATTTACTGTTCAGATGCCAGCACCGGCAGCAGCGACGGCTATAGTTCGACTAGTATAAAGAAGAGTATTTACCGTGGCGTTTGCATTTGGTTATGGTAAAAATACTTATGGTACATTTAGCTATAGCTATGGTGATGCCAATGTAACTGTTGAGTTAACCACAGGATCAGCCTATGGTTATGGTGGATATGGTAAAGAAGGTTACGGTCAGGGTGAAGGTGCTTCAGATTTACAAATATATGCATCGTTAGGTACAGTTGGTGTAGGTTTAGGAAAGATTACAGAACTAACAGGACAAGAAGCTACGTTCTCGCTTGGTTCCCTAACTGTAACAGCTGCAGCAGATGTATCTGTAACAGGACAAGAAGCTACATTCTCGCTTGGTTCTGTTGTTATAGAGACTGTGTATACAATAACAGGTCAGGAAGCTACGTTCTCAGTTGGTTCCCCAATTGTAGCAGCGGCAGCAGATGTATCTGTAACAGGACAAGAAGCTACATTCTCGCTTGGTGAAGTAGAGATTGTAAATACAGTACTTGTGGACATAACAGGACAAGAAGCTACATTCTCTCTTGGTTCAATAATCGTAACAGCTGCGGCAGATGTATCAGTAACAGGTCAGGAAATTACAGCTTCTCTTGGTTCTGTAGTTATAACCGGAACCGCGTTAGTAGAACCAACAGGACAGCTCATAACCTTTACTTTAAATTATGATAGAGGTTGGGGGTGGTTCAGAGAAGTAGGCGACGATACAACCGAAACATGGGAACTTGAAAGAGCGGCATAAAAAAAATGACAGCAATTACATATAATACGCTAGTAACCCAGATTAAAAATACTATGGAAGATGATGGTACTGAATTTGAAACTGCCATTCCAGATTTTATTAGAAGAGCAGAATTAACATTAACAAATACGCTTGATAATGAAGGTCTTACTGAATACGCCACTAGTCAATTTACAGCTTCTGATCCGTTCCTAACACTTCCTACAGGAACGCTTATTATAAAGAATGTGAATTTTATTAATTCAGGAGGAAGTCGTATTTCGTTGCTTCTTCGTACCAAAGAATATGTAGAAGATTATTGGCCTGTTCGTGCTTCTGTAGGTGTTCCTAAATATTATGCAAAATTTAGGAATGACAAGATCCTTATAGCACCAACTCCAACATCAGCTAATGATGTTGAATTAGAATATGTTGTACAACCTTCTGCTATTAGTGCCTCAAAACAATCTAACTATTTTACCAACTTTTGTGGTAATGCTTTATTTTATGGTAGTATGGTAGAGGCTTGTCTTTTCAATAAAAATGTAACTGCAGCTCAAGTTTGGCAATCATATTATGAGAATGAAGTTATGCTATTGATGAATGAAGCAAGACGTAATCGCAGAGATGATATGGAAACTGTGGCATCACCAGCAGGAAGTGGTGATACGACAAGAAGAGATGCACCATAAACCTCTTCAAATAAAAATTAACGGAGTAAATAAAAATGGCTACATATACAACTAGACTAAGATTAGAAAAACAAGCGACAGGAGCCAATTCAAATACTTGGGGTAGTCGCCTTAATTCTAATGTCTTTTCATTGGTTGATA
>CALBXV010000073.1 GCA_937890045.1 uncultured archaeon | reverse complement strand
TATTACCACCGTTCAGGTGAATACTCTCCACGATAGAGATTCGGGATACATTACAGGCCTTTAAAAGAAACCTGTTATTCAGTCAACCCCACAGAAAGATGTACGGTCTTTCTGCTTTTCCAATTTTCAAAAAACTAATTACACTTATACATATAAGTCAAATCGCCCTTATTACATTTTTTTTTATTTTTTTTATATAACGATATTATCTAAATCTGCGTTTTTTTCCACCTTGACCTCTGTATGGTTTTATTCCATGCTTTTTAGTTCCTCTACCTGCCCCTTGTCGAGTTTTTTTAACATTCCTTTTTATTTTTTCTTCTCTAAACATCATGGTGATAATCTTTCTATAACTTGTTTTTTAGGTAAAACGCCTATAAATCTATCTATTTCGATTCCATTCTCTTCTATAACTACAGTAGGTACAGACCGAACCACATATTTAGTTGCTGTATTTTCTTCTTCATCTACATCAATAAACATTACTGAATATCCTTCATTTGCTATTTCTTCCATAATTGGTTTAAACTGTTTACACGGTCCGCACCAAGTTGCTGAAAAATATTTTACCACCTTCATCTATTTTCTCCAAGTATAATATTTGTATAATATTGTTGTATTTTTTGTTTTATATGGAACATTTATTTTTTGTACAATCTTTTCCTGTAAATTCTTCTTTTGAGGTTGCATATTTTTTCTTTCTTTCATTAACCCCCCTTAACTTCGAATGCCTTTGCTTTTTCTTCATTGATTTCTTTTTTAGCTTCTGCTTTGAAATCTTTTTTTGTTCCACCGTGATAATCGTAAGCGTGACCTTCTTCAATAAGAATATCATTTACACTTACCCAACCATCAGAGGACAAATCAATTGAACTATCAGGATTAGCAATACATTCAGTAATATGATCTCCCACAAATTCAGGTGCAACAAATACTTCGCCCAACACTCTACCGAATTTACCTGTACCAAATGATTTCAATTTAAAAACACCTTGCTCTAATAATTCTTTATTACGAGCTTTAGATGCAAGGCCTTTTGCCTTTTCTTCTAAGTCTTTTGTTCTTGATTCCCAAGTATCGATACCCATATATCTTACTCGTTTTTTAGTTTTCAGATTGAAACCTAAATCTATAAAACAATCTATTGTATCTCCATCAACAACTTTAATTAATTCACATTGATATTCTTTAACATCAACTTTTTTAGCCATAATAGTTACCCCCATTTATAGTTTAGTTCTACTATAAATAGGTATTAACTATACTTCTAATTTTTTCTTATAGCTATCTACAAGAAGAAGAATTCTATCCATTGCTTTTATCGGACTCTTACCTCCTGAAAGTGAGGTTACAATATGATCCGAATAAACATCAAATAATAATTTGAATTCTTTTTTGATTTCTTTTTTACTCTTTATATTTTCCATTTTATATTTACAAAAAGCGTCCGATTTTACTCGAACGCTTTTTCTCTTTATTTGTTATTGATTAAATTAAATTAAGATGCGTACTCCGCTTCTTCTTCTGCAATTTCATCTTCATTGAAAAGATTCTCATCAGTTCCATCAGAAACATATTTCTGTACTAACTGTTTGATGAAAGTTCTTTCAGATTCAGCACCACCATCAGAATCAAACTGAGGATAAACACACACTTCAGCTGCTTCATCTAAACCGAAACCATCAAAAAGTAATCCAGCCATTTCAACAGAAGTTCTTGTGGAAACACCACTTGCGAACTTACCATCTTCTGAATCAGCTTCAACTCTTGTTGAATTTGCTATCTCAGAAACAGCCTTCAACAATTCAGGATCGACATTTGGATAAAGATAAGTAAGTAACCCATGCTCTTCTTCATCATTCAGAACATCCATTTCAACAACCGTAAATCTATCCATCAAAGCCTTATCCATAACTCTTGTTGAAGTGTATTCATTACCAATGTTAGCCGTAGCTACGAAAGTAACACCTTTTGCTACTTTAATAGTGGCTTGTCCATCAGCCTCATCTAACCTAAGATATCTCTGACCTTCATCAAGAACTGTCATTAAGATATTCCAAGCATCAGGATGAGC
>CALBXV010000072.1 GCA_937890045.1 uncultured archaeon | reverse complement strand
TACGTTGGAACTGATGGAATATCATTGGGAGCAAGCTCTGTATTTAAAGTGACAAATGCAGGTGAGTTGACTGCAACTAGTGCTACGATTACAGGGCATATTACTTTAACAAATAGCATATCATCTTCTAATATTTCTGATGTAAGTGCTTATACAACGAATCAAGATAAACAGAAACTTAGTACACTGGTAGGTGATTCACCTACTGGCTCTGGGTTATTTATGACATCATCTTATCTTGGATATTATCAAAATAGCGAATGGACAAGTTATCTTGGTAGTAATGGTGACTTTTTCTTAGCTAAAGATAATGGGGCTGGTGGTACAGGAGGTCTTTCTTGGGACTCTAGCGCAGGTAACCTCACAATATCTGGCTCTATAACTGTTTTAGGTGGAAATGCAGAAACTACAACAGGTTCTCAGACTAAGGCAACTGCCGCTCAAGTGGCGGCAATATCCGCAGCGGCTGGTGATGCCACTACAAAAGCTGACGCAGCTGAAGCTTCTGCTGAGGCCGCTTCTCTTAGTAAGGCTACATATCTTTCAAGTGGAGTAACTACTATTGATGGTGGAAACATTACAGCTGACACTGTCACAGCGGGTGCAATTCTTGTTAATGCCGCCTTAATTGGTAATTTGTTTGCTGAAGAAGCTACAATAGGAGCAAGTGGATTTATTCAGTCCAGTAACTTTAGTGCTGGTAGTGCTGGATTTAAAATACACGGGAACGGCACAGCAGAGTTTGATAGTGTAACAGTTAGGTCAGGTTCAGCAGGATGGAATTTACAAACTGACGGAACAGCATTTCTTGGTAACAATCGTGTTAAGGCACATACTGATGGGAATCTTAGTATACATGGAGATGAAGATGGAACAACAGCCCTAGTCTTTTATCCTGGCACAGATGATCCACCAGATCACACTGGCACTAGCTGGAATATATTTCGTGATGATACCAATGACTTTGGGATCAGTTATTCGGGAAATACTAAGATGTTATTTAGCACTGACAAGGTAGAGATAGGTTCTGGTAACAAGTTATTTTTGGGAGTAGGTGCTGACGCAGATACAGGATTTAGGAGAAATAGTGGTAGTTTAGACTTTTATGCAAATGATTCTATAAATACGAAAATGACACTAGATACAAGTGGCAATATTTCTCTAGCAGGTGGAAGTATAAGTGGAGTAGAAGGAATTACATTTTCAAGTGCTGTTAATAATGGAAAGGGTATAACAAATGTGACAGATACGGGCCCTTGTCATAGTAACGTAGTCTATTCTGTGGCAAGTGCTGATGCTTCTAATGTGTGTGTAATAACATTTAATAATGCTAGTTGGGGTACTGTTGTAGTAGAAATGGTTATAGCTCGTTCCACAGGCTCAACAGGTGGCACAATACTTGATGTTATTAAAGGATATAGTGGTGCCAATCCTACAGTTGCAAGTACCGATACACAAGGAAATGACCAGACTGCTTATCGTGAGTGGGCTTTTAGCACTGGATCAGCAACCTTGAAACTCAAATCTTCGGGTACCACTAATACAACAACAGCTATGATAAAATTAGTATCTTCTAATAGACCAGCTAATAGTGATATAACGGTAGCATGGAGTTAAAGCAGAGGTTGAAGAATTAAAGAGTAATGGTTAAATTATCTTGGGAGTTAATATAATGGCTAGTTCAGCAGAAAAACTAT
>CALBXV010000071.1 GCA_937890045.1 uncultured archaeon | reverse complement strand
GAGTACCATCCCCATTGCCATCTAAGCCATAACCAAACGGGCTTTTTATTTTACTCGCATCTAGCTTAATTGAAATTGAATCATATGTGAAAAGAGTGGAAGAAAACTTCACAGTAATGGTATCATTACTTTGCAATACAGAATATTCGTAATCCGCCTGAGCATTAGTAAGTATAACGGAGTTGTTATTTATAGTCTGTGAATCAAAAATGATATTGGATTTAAATTTTATTTCTTTCGTATTCCACCAAATATTATCTTGATTTGGATTTACAGATATTATTGTGGGATACTCTATTTCTATTTTTAAACCTTTCACATCTGCAGTATCCTTATATCCAAACTGCTCTTTGGCTACAATTCTAATCCCTGCAGTTGCTGTTGGTTCATTCGGAACCGCCCATAGATACTCACCATCATTTTCTTCGTTAAACGACATGTCTTTCCAATTAACACCATCATCAACCGTATAGTAAAGGTCAACAGATTGAACAGCAGGCTCACTAGCTGTACTCCATTTGATCGATACTTGTTCTGAAATCTTAATCGTGGTGTTTACTAAAGACTGAAGCGTCACACTTGGATAATAAATTTCAAATATTCTCTCTGTTGAATCCACAGCAGTATTTTCACCAAAATCTGTGGCAGTTATTTTTATGCCACCATTGCTACTAGGAATGTCTGGTACTGACCATTCATAAGTTCCAGTATTAGCAAGCGAATCAGCAATCTTGGTCCATACACCAGAAGAAAAATTCGTACTGTATTCAAGTTTGAGCTTAATGCTATCTGTTGGAAAATTATCAGTGGTGGTCCAAGTAATATTATTCTTTGTACCTAATTTGTATTTATTACCAGTTTCACCAGAAGTAAGCTTTACAGTTGGTGGTGCAATATCCCGCATATCAAAATAATAATACCCCATATCTGCCCTGGTAGTATCTGGATCCATTGGCGTCTGTGGATCAGCTGCATTAATGGCGGGGCTACCCCAAAGTAGATGATAATCATTATTAGATGGGTTCACAAATAATGGATCACCATAAATAATGTTTTCTTCAGTCGGCCCTTGTCCCCAACCACCACCTTGCGAAAAATCAATTAAACTGTATTTGCTGGAAAATGACTGATTACTATTACCATTAAAGTATAGAATGCCGTATGGTCCACCAACCGTCTGGATTATACTATTCGATAGATTACCCTCACAACCCCCTTGTAATTCAAATAGATTATATTGATTGTTAGCAAAGGTAGATTTGTTAATAGATAAAGTTTGCCCAGGTGACTGCACTTGGATCATACCGTAACTCCCCTGGTTGGAAGAGTTTCCATAAAACAAAGAATGGTTTATATAGCAACTACCATCATTACTGGTTCTTATAAGTGAATATTCGCCTAAACAATTACTAATTATATTATCAGAAAAATATAAGTTGTCTATATTAAAATTTATTTGACAATTATTTAAATTAGAATTTGTCAACGAAAAGTACCCTGCTTCTATGTCAATTAGTTTTGAATCAAGAGAGTAATCATTCATAAATAGCGAATCGGTGATCATTGGCATTTCTACATGAAACTCATCTTGAATGATATTAATATTGTTAAGTGTTATAGAATTATTACCTACACCTGACCAAGTGACTAAATCATATGATGAAGGATCACAGTTAAACGTAGAGTTGTTTATCACAAGACTTGACTTTCCTACTCTTATCGTATATTTATTCGCAATATTTTGGAATATGCAATTACTGATTTCATAATTACCATTATAAAGCGAAAATGTATTATCATGTATCCAATTTCCTGTACCTAGAAATTTTATGTTTTTAAATAATACTTGAGCATTAATAAGATTTTGGTTATTTGATTGTAAAAACATCCCAGCATCAATTATAATAGTAGTTGTACTACTATCTTCTCCCACAACTGCAATTGATTTGTCAAATTCAATCTGATCCTCAGGATTATAATTGCCCGCATTTACATATATGGTGTCCCCATTAAAAACACGATCAAATGCTGTTTCAATATCATTAATTGGATCATCAATTTTGCCCGAACCATAATCACTGCCATCATCATCTAAATAAATAGTATTTACAGTTTGCGTACAGCCAATTTCCAATCCACCCATATTTTCATTATTCAATCCTGTACCAACACATGGAGAACTATTAGATAATTGAAATGTATCTGAATATGGATTACAGATTAATGGATCATCACTGATATTTCCTGCTCCTCCCCAACCGTTTTCAATACATGAGTATGTAATATTGAAGTTTCCTTGATCCCATCCTTGTTGGACAGGATTATTCCAGATGATGGAATTTGTGATATTGATTGGACTAGATGGATTTTCACCGCCATCGGCACCACCACCTAATATTGGATTATTACTATTAATAAATATACAACTTGAAATATCCATGCCAGATTTTGTACGGATAGTAGAACCGATATAATTACCGCTATTATTTGCGATGAATAATGAATTTTCAACAGTTGCTTGTCCCACATTTTTTTCATCTATATAAATAGCAGAGCCGCCTTGAGGTGCGTAATTACCCGTGAATAGTGTCTTATTTACTGAGAGATCATTATGTTTGCTAAAAATGGCAGCCCCTCTATTTGATGAGCTATTGTTTATAAATTCACAACTGTCGATAATTACATTTGATTCTGTATTGCCCTGTTCAATATATAAAGCAGACCCTACATCCTCTTTCCCATTATCTCTGAAAACAACATTTGTAATATTCAGGTCATCCCCAGAACCTGATGAAAAATTAATTCCTCTCTGATTTGAATCAATTTTTGCACTATATATGGAACAAGTTGTGCCAAAAATATTTAATCCTATTAAATTATTTCTAATGGTCAAATTCTTCAGAGTAGCTTCTGTTTCTACATTGCTATTACTGAACTGAGCACCATAACTACTACTAAACCCTTTAAACGAAACATCTTCAAGGATTGATTTAGAACAATTATAGCAATAGAAACCTGATTCTCCTGCTTTCCCTTTAATTGATATATTTTTAATTACAATACTATCTGTATCCGCAACATAAAAAGTTACCTGTGATGTTGATTGAGGAGAAATTACTACACTATCCTTTGCCTCACCAATGAGGTGTAGATTTTTCCCATCAATAGATATGTTTTCTGAATAGGAGCCATTTGCAATGTTGATAATATCTCCATCTTGGGAATAATTAATTGCCGCCTGAATATTTTTAAATGGTGCACTTTTTAAACCTGATGAACCAGTATCATTTCCATCTTTAGAAACATAAATTATTGTGTTATGCGTTGGAGTAACCGAAATCTCACTTGAATAGTCACTTATATTCCAAACATGATCAACGGCTTTTACTCTGAAATAATATTTTGTGCCAGTAGTTAAGCCAGTAACAAGCTTTGTAGTATCAGATTTACTGGTAGTAGAATCAATTAATGTTGTTGGATTAGTAGAGGTGCCCTTATAAATGTAGTATTTAATTACATCTGATTCAGAGCTTTGGGTCCATTTAAGTTTTACCGAAGTATCACCACTTTCAACTACTGAAAGATTTGTGGGAGCAGATGGTGCAGTATCATCCGTTATAACTCTAATGCTCCATTCAGAGACACTACCAGTTCTAAAGTCACTGGTATATACCCATAATCTCCATGTACCAGATAATTCCTCTGCGTTAAAATCAGATAAGCTCCCCTCAGGCTGAAAACTACCATAATAAGGGTCTGTCCCAGATGCAATTGCAGCAGATGCTTCATCATCAAATGTGGTTTTAGAATAAATAGGACCGCTAGTACCTGAAGTTACAAGATTAACTATAGTACCATATGGAGAAATCAATTTGAAATCTACAATCCCCATGTAATCATTATGAGAGGCACTTATTGTTATGTTTAAATCCGTGATTGTACCTTGATCTGTTATTGTAAGATCAGTTGTTGATACAACTTTGGCACCAATCGTAAATGATGAGCCTGAGTATTTTGTACCAATGTCAACTGGAGGATCGGTGGGTGTACTATCATCATATGTTACAGTAATAGACCATTCAGAGACACTACCAGTTCTAAAGTCACTGGTATATGCCCATAATGTCCATGTACCAGATAATTCCTCTGCGTTAAAATCAGATAAGCTCCCCTCAGGCTGAAAACTACCATAATAAGGGTCTGTCCCAGATGCAATTGCAGCAGATGCTTCATCATCAAATGTGGTTTTAGAATAAATAGGACCGCTAGTACCTGAAGTTACAAGATTAACTATAGTACCATATGGAGAAATCAATTTGAAATCTACAATCCCCATGTAATCATTATGAGAGGCACTTATTGTTATGTTTAAATCCGTGATTGTACCTT
>CALBXV010000070.1 GCA_937890045.1 uncultured archaeon | reverse complement strand
TAACAAAAACTTCATCATGAATATCTGCTCCAGAACCAGTTACAATTGTGAAAGCTTTCACTCCAACGCCTTCACTAAGACGGGGCATTACTGTCTCTACGGGTAACCCCGCTGGAGAATCATCTTGATTGTCATTAGTATAAAGATGTACTATTGCTCCTGCGCCCGGGGACTCGGGACCTTTGTCTTCCCAGCTTGTAGCATTGGCATCTCCACCGAGGCCAAGTTTGTAATCTAATGATCCATGATCATCAGTTCTATAATTTTTACCCATATCCTCTATATCTATCCGAGCTATACCATCATTAAAATCTTCAATTGTATAAGAGGCTGAAAATTGATATCCAATGGATTCTCCCCATGCACCGGCTTCAGAATTATTTTGTGCAACCTCCATTGAATATGTTCCTTCATCTCCTGATACCCATGTACCTGGATTCACAATAGAAGCTGAAACAATTCCACCATAAGATCCTCTTCGGGTCTCTTCTAAGTACGATGCATTACCTTCTTCATCGGGGTCAACTTCGAAAGTAGTTACGATTGGGGTAACGTTATCTGAAGATAATACTGCACTACCAGTATAATTGGCCCACCAAACATCACTCTCATTATCAGGAGATCCACTAATTGCAGTTTGTTGAAACTCACCGTTAGTTAAAATAGATAATGATTTTGTAGGTTCTGAAAATACATCAAACTTACCAACTTTAAGAATTTGAACTCCATCATCTTTTATACCAAGACCTATAAAATCACCAGCGGCTGATGAAGAAATATGAACATTATCTGTTTGTGTTCCACTATGTAATACATTCCCACTTAAAGTAAATCCACCAATTGTTCCTGCAGTGGTTGCAGTAAGAGTAGTTGCAGTTAAATCTCCTGTAAGAGTTACATCAGTTGCGGTAATTTCACCAGCAGTATTTACTGCAAATTTATCTGTATTTATTTCTAATCCAGTAGCGTTAAATTTAATATAATTTGTAGAATTACCTACAAAATTAAATTTACCAAGACCATCAAGATAAGCACCTACATTTCCACTCGTAGTAGTTGCATCACCAGGACCACCACTTGGTCCTAATTGAAATTTACCACTATCTGCACTATCCATAATAAGAGTACCAGCATTTAAATCAAATGTTTCTGCGGCTATTTCTAACTTATCATCAACATCAAATCTAAAATAATTGTCAGTATCACCATAGATTAAGAAATCTCCACCACCGTCCATATAGATACCTTGAGTAGTTCCATCTACATCTGCATTTACTCCACCAATAACAATTTTATTACTTGCTGCTGTTCCAGAAGATCCAATAATATCTAAACCTGCGGTATCTAATTCAAAGTTTTCTGCTTTTAGTTCTAACTTATCATCAATATCAAATTTAAGGTAATTATCAACATCACCATATACTAAGAAATCACCAGTTCCATCCATATAAATACCAGGGTTTGTTCCAGCAACACTTGAATTAGGTGAAGCTCCAAGTGCTATCTTACCATCATTTGCAGAAGAATCAATAACTATTGTTGTTGCATCTAAACTAAATG
>CALBXV010000069.1 GCA_937890045.1 uncultured archaeon | reverse complement strand
TCCGATTTCAGCTACAAAATGCACATCAACAAACGTAATATTCTTGTATTAAATGCCAGTCGCATCAAGAACATTTGCAAATCTTGAGGTTATGCAGAACGCTGACTTTTCACAGAATGTTCCCTTCACAGAGGGGTATAATATGGCTACTAAAGATTATAGCATGGCTATAGCAACTGATGCTGGGGTTGTGGCTACCACGTTAAAGAGCGATGATGATGTAGCTGGTAATGAGGACGTGGCTAGACTAATAAAGAACGCAGGAAGTGGTGATACAGGAGTGGCTGGTGTAGAATCATATCTTACTATCTATATTCCTGCTACTAGTGGTGGAAGCCCTAATGCATTTGGAACAGAAGATTTTGCTGATGGATTTGAAGGTACTTGGGAATTATTAGAGACAGATAGTTCAACTCCATCAGTAACAACAAGACAGGCAGAAGGAGAGATCATAGTAAGAACGGCAGTAACGCCATTTCTTGCTTATAGTGCATAATAATTATGGCTGATGTAAGTACAAAAAGTTTTGGCAGTCAGACAGCAACAAAAACTACTGACAGCTTTTCAATAAATTCAGGAGGTATCTCTCATAATAGCACAAATATAACTGCTACGAATGTGAGAGATGCTATTGAAGAAGTCGCAACACAGGTTGCAGTGGGAACATCAGCTCCGACAGCAGATGTCACCGAAGGTGATTTGTGGTACGACACAGATGATGATATTTTCTATGTAAGAAGAGATACTTCTTGGATTGAATTAGTTCAAGAAGACCTTACAGGAAATATAGATGGTGGAACATGGTAATAACAATAACAATAGGAGTTAGCTATGGCTAACGTAATTAAGTTCAAACGTGGTGACGACAGTAATCTCCCAAATCCGATAGGTTCGGGAGAACCCCTATGGAGTGAAGACCTAGGTAAATTGTATGTAGGTACGAATACTTCTTCTTCAACATGGGTAGGGGCAGAAATTGATAATGGAACTGCGCTTGGGACTTCTCAAACAAAACTGGCGACTCAATATGCTATAAAAACATATGTAGACGCCCAAGTAGATACTGCAGATGCTCTTTCCGAGTTAGCGGACACTGATATATCAACA
>CALBXV010000068.1 GCA_937890045.1 uncultured archaeon | reverse complement strand
ACAATACCCAAGGCATTAGAAGTAGCACCTCTTACTTTAGTTCCTACTGCTAATGCATTTGATAATGTTGAATAATATATTTTATGTTGATTATATGCTGGATATATTTCTAATCGTTTATTAACTCTATACCCTTTTGGTGAAACTTCAGCCATAAGATATCTATTAAAGAAATCTCTGTCTTGTGGTATAATAGTATAATCAGCACCTGGACCAGAAACAATAAGACCTTGTGCACCAGGTGGTTCATCTGGAACAGTTGAATAGAATATTCCTGAAGCTTGATCTTTAAAAACTTTTACTGGGGTAAGAGGATGCGCTATTGATAAAAATCTTTCAGTAGACATAACACCTTGACCATCTTCTAATTCTACTTTACCAATTGGATTAGCTGCATTTGTAAATGTTAAATGACTAGTTGTTTCTAACGGAGATCCAGTTTCTGAAATCTCAAAAGTTGCAAAGGCTGTGCCTCCACTACCACCTACCATCGCTTGCGTGATAGTAACTGTCTCACCTTGAATATAATCTGTGCCTCTAGTAATAATTTGTAAGTTTGAATATGATGTAGTTGTTGGTAATTGTAATGTTACTGTAAGTCCTGTTCCACCAGAAGGAACTTCTGGACTTATAGCTGTGTATACTCCTGTAGCTCCTGTTCCTGTCAATGTTAATTGATTTAATCCCATTACACCACCTGGCACTGTTCCATCTTCTAAGGCAATGTCAGCTACATCTGTTCTTGAACCAATAATTAATGTTGGAACAAACGCTCTTGTAGTTGCAATTCCATCAAAGTGGACGTTATATATTTCTGCTCTTGCATCAACTAGACTTCTAATGGCTACTTCACCAAAGAAGATTGTTCCTGCAGGAGATAATAACGACTTAATAATACTTCTATAGTCATTAATACTTCTACCAACTTTAATTATATAAGAAAAATCTTGATAAACTTGACCATCATGTATTCTTTGTGAAGTTACTGAAGGAAATCCTGTGTCATTAGTATAGTTTCCGTCTATTGTAGCAGCACCTTGTAATACTCCCCGAGCAGTTGCTGGATTGATTTTAGCAATAAAGAAAGTTTTAGCTGGACTCTCATCTGTAGTACAATAATCTCCATTGTTAAATATACCTTTCACATCTTTCATTGTAACCATATTTTTAAGACCATCAAAAGTATGAATTGTCGCTGTCGCTCCTGTTAAACTAGCTGTTACTTTTGTAGATCCAACAAGGGCAGCTGCATTATCTTTAACTATAGCATGTTGTTTATAATTACCAATTCCACCTTGATCAAAGTCATGGCCTACATTTTGCATCTTCAATCTTTTAATTGAACCAATATCATCACCCCATGTCCACAGTTTAGCTAATCTTCCTGCGGTAACATTTGTTTGTGATATACTACATACTGAACCTGATGACAGGCCTGTGATTGTTCCCGATGGAACTCCAGCTGCATCTGAAGTTTTTTTGTAAACTAATAATCTTTTCTTATCGGTATCGTGACTTACTACAGTCATCTCACCATTACTTCCTGATTCTCTTATAATTTCTCCAACTGTAAACAAAGTCCCTGTTGTCATAGTATCATAATAAATATGTCCACCTACAAAAACTTGTGGTAGAGCTTTATAATTTACTCCAGGATTTGTTATTTGTACTTTTTTAATAGCTCCAGAAGATTCATTAGCAATATAACCTGGTACATCTACAAAAGCTTGTTTCACACCATCAAACTTTTCAGGTCTTAATGCATTTTCTAATAATAGTCCTCTAAACGATGCAACTATTTCTACAGTATCACTATTAGAAAGTGCATCTGCTTGACCTGAAGCATAAGTTCCTATAAGAGTTACTTTTTGTCCTGATTGATCTGTTTGGAAATGTGTTTCTCTAGTTAATTCAGTTCCTTCAACATATACTTCTACTTTTCTTGGATCAAAACCTAACATTCGTCCTTCATTATCTCTACCTTCAAAAATTACTTGATTAGCGGTAGCCGTAAAGGTTTGAATTCCAGGTGTTGTTCCTGATTCTAATGTTACATTTCCTTCAGTTACTTCTATACTTGCCTCTGCAAGAGTACCATCTGTACCTGTATTAAGAAATACTATCGGATCTTCAGCTGAATAACTTGTTCCAGCATCATCAATAATTACTTCAGTAATTCCACCTCTACCAATTCCACCAATAACATTAAGTGATTGTGTAGCTGTTCCTCCAGCTGGAGATTGATAATTGAAAGTATCTGATTCTACATACAAAGAACCCAATGAAGCCAGTTCTCCGTAAAGACCACCATCCATACTCCTACTACTTGGTTGTAAATCTACCCATTGTTGATCTGGTATTTGTGAATCATTACTCAATAATACACCATAGGCATCCTCAAGTTGTATATTCTCATTACTTTCCATTATTAATCTTACTTCAGGGTTATGTGTGACCATACCATCATAAAAATCTGTATTTTCATCTAATAAAACGTAATCAGTAATTAAATTTCCATCTATATCATAAACTGATTCTTCTGTTAATAATGAACCAACACCTGTTCCTGTTTCTAACCCAAAAGGTCTTACTTGATAATCTTCTGAATGTAAACTATGTTCAAATGAAAGTGAATCACCGTCTTCATGTAAGATATTATCGCCATCCTCATTTAAGATATAAATAGAAGTAGGGTTCTCTACACGAATAATATCTTCTAAATCTCCGGCTTCTCCATCTTCTATCCCAACATAAATACTACTTTCATCAGGGTCTATATCAGCCATGACACCACGAACTATGCCCGTTGCATCTATTCTTAAACCATCTCTATCAGATATAACAACCGAATCTCCTGGTGAAAAAGTTCCTCTATGTGGTAAAATAGGTTGTATCTCATAACCATTAGCGCCGTCATTTGTACCAGTAACACCACTACTTTTGTTAATCCATGCTTGTGCTAGAACAACAGACCCAGCATATTTTGTAATTTGTCCACCTACATACTTTGTTAAATTGTGTGTACTGTATAATCTCATTACAGTAGGTTGAGAGAATTCTGATTCAGAAGGCCTTATGACATTCTCTGTTGGGAATGCTATTTCAGCCTCTAGGCCATAAAGTATTCTGAATAAAAACTCGTAAGATTCTTTTGTACCTTTTGCTAAGTACAATTCTTTAACATGCTTTTGTAACAATCTTTTATTTGCCAATATATCTCTATCAATAAATGGCATAAAGTCTCGTCTGAAGTATTCTAAGAAATCTCCAGAAGTCTTATCGACATCAGCATATGATAACAGATTATTAGCAGCGTGTAAAGGACTGGCTTTAAACTGAGCCACTTTGGCTGTCATTTCAG
>CALBXV010000067.1 GCA_937890045.1 uncultured archaeon | reverse complement strand
ATACCCATAAGGATTTGTCAAGAGAAATCGTAGCTCCTAAGCCCTTGATTTTAAACGATTTTCAAAAAAAATGCTAAGCCCCTGATTTTAAACGATAATCTCCTAAGTTCTTGATTCTAAACGATTTTGTAAAAAAGTTCGATAATCTGTCCATCCATTTTCGGTCTGAAACCCCCAAGTTCTCCTTTTTCGGCCATGCCAAAATAGGGTCCAACATGGGGTATTTTCCTTCAATTCCAACCAATGCAAATTCGTAGATTTTTGCGTTCTCCAAGAGCCTGGAGCTCTCCAAAAAGTACCTTTTGGGGTATGTTCATAATATCCACCAGATATGATAAATGTACCCCAATTCCAAGGATGGTCATGTAAAGTAGGTTCATCAGACAATACAATTTTATGTAAATATGCATTGAAAGGCACCCTTACATTATCTTCCATATGGTCTGATTTTTCTCTGAAAATCAAGTGGCGTCGAATCATATATGGTGTTTTTCCATCAACACGATCATATATAATTCTTTTTCTTGTTAGTGGCATTCTTCAATTATCAACCGTTAGCAAGGCCTGGCGCTTGAGGATAAACATGATGATCATCTTCATCAATCATATATTCATCATTCCAGTTAAACGCTTCTTTGACTACAGGAGCAGAAAGACCCTTATATACTTGATGCAATTTCTTATCTTTTGCAGCAACAAGAACCGCTGCTTCACTTTCATGAAGGCCCTCTAACATCTGAACGAACATTGTCTCTCGTTTGTTTTGAGTGATCTGAGAATTACCACCCTTAATGAAGTGATACAACTTACGAGATTCGTAAGATAAAGAAGCATGCTCTGTTCCTTCTGGTGCATCGTTACGAGTATATGGAACATCTCCTTCGGGAAGAGCCCATTCAATATTTGAATCAAAAGACGATTTGATTACCATTCTTAAAGATTGATGATCATTTTCTCGTAGAATATCAATCTTTTCCTGCTTTGTTTTTACCTTGGAAACCTTTTCCAAGATTTCTGAAATTAATAAATTCATTAGAATTCTCCTATAGATTCAGTGAGATTTTTCAATCTCTTTTGTATAAAGTAATTTAGTAGTTTGCTGCGATCACCAAAGGGAGCCTCATTATATGTATCAATTATTTCCCTAGTAAGTTCTTCTGGCGTATAAGTTAGATCAATTAACTTTCTATTCCTTTGGTAATTTCTTTTCACTTCATCATTAGGAGCAACATCCTCAAAATCATGATCCATCCATGAAGCAATTTTCTTTTTGCCTAAGGGCTTTTGTCGTAGTCCATCAGTAAATGTATTATCAGGGGATAATACATTTGGAACACCATCACCACTATCTCCCTTAAAAACATGCTCTTTAAGATAACCGCCAGGATTGGCACCGTTCACTGTTTTCTTAGTGATTGGACTAAATTGTTTTACATTAGGAAATCTCTGAAGTTGAATAAAATCCTTATCACCAGAAATTATCATAATCTCTTCTGAAATAGTTGCACAAAGAGTTCCTATGATATCGTCAGCTTCTGCACCATACACTTCTAAAAACTTATATGGTAGGTTATTTTTAAGTTCATCTTTTATTTCATTGAGACAAAGAAAAATTGCATCCCAATCAAGATCAGATTTCTCTCTACTCTTACGTCTACCTGATTTATATTCTGGAAAATAATCACGCCTCCAATAGTGTTTGGAGTCATAACATAAAACCAATTCGCCAAATTCAGAAGAAAAACGAGTTCTATACATACGAAGAGAATTGAGAATCATATGTCTTACCATCTTTTCATCAATCTCTTTAGACTTACTCATATGCAAGTGCATCATCATACTTGCAAGGGAAATCTGATTCATATCAACTAATATCATTCTGGCACAAACATATGAGCATTAAAGCTCATACACCTTCTCTCACCTTCACTTTTAAAGGGATATACAAAGTGTTTCAACCACGATGGAAACACTAACAACTTACCTACTTCTGGTTTGAACTTTAGATTATCACTACGAAATCCTTGATTCTCACCAAACATAAATTCTATCAATCCACTTGCTGGATAGTGATCTTTCCAATCTTCTTCCCATTCTTCATTCATCTTTGATGGTAGTTTAAGATAGATAACTGCTGAGAAATCTCCACTATGATGATGCCAAGGATTATATTCCCCAGCATACTGACTAACTACCCAACTATGAGCCATGTGTATATTATCCATAGTAGGTACTGCATCACCAGCAATTTTTTTCCATCCATAAGCAGTATTGTTTTTAATACTTTCTTTTAGATAATCAACACATGCACCCTTCATAGTAGTAAAAAGAAGTTCCCTATGTTCTTTGTTTCTAACAGGGATTTGAACTTCTTTATGTACTTTACCTACAAGTTTATGCGACCAATCCCATTCAACGCTTGCGGCTTCACTACCTAGAACCTTGTCAGCAGTATTATTGACAATCTCTACGAACTTGTCTGGAACAGCGGATTCCATTATCGTTGGGGAAAAGGGTCTATGGAATTTCGGGGTCATCATCATCACCAAATACTTTAATATATTTTTCCAATAAGTCCATGTTCACTTCAGTAGCTATTGAATTATCTGGATTAACTGTAAGTTCTACAAGTTGATCAAATAATCCTTGTGTGGGATGTTTAAGTTCCAGACTTCTATATATAGTTCCTTTTGTGAACTCTATTAATAGTGCAATATCATGGACAAAAGATTTCTCTGAAATATCAATTCCATTTTCACCCATACCATGCATCATTTGAACTATCAAAGTTTGAGTCAATTCTTCAGCAAAACCAAGCTTTTCCTGTAACTCTATAGTACTTTCGTCAGGAAGTTTTACTTTTCTTTTTGTCTTTGACCACGGCCCTTGTATTACGTTTTCTACTACGTTCCCGTTTTCCTGTTTCGACATTAGAAATTCCTTCTTCCTCATTAAACATTTCTTGTGTGTATACACAACCTAATAGTGGGTAATAAGTCCCAACATCAAATTTGGGTTGACCCTTCTTGGGCCCAAACCAATAGTACGCTTGTGCTGTACAACGTCTACGAATTTTCTTGTCTTGGTATTCGCCATAAAAATCATCAACCCAATCTCCATGTTGAAGATATCTTTGAAGATTTTTTAAATATCCCTCATGGATACCTACTTGAGCTAGAGCACCTTTTACTTTTTGTCTTACACTAGCTCGTGCAGAACTAGCCATCTCTTTTTGAGTTTTAATCCACTGTTTTACTTTATTGGGATGTAACGGATGGTCATTAGGAAGATTTCGCAAAGACTCATGAATACCACTCATTCCATAATCAGGGTTTTTAGCTTTACGTTTTTCCCTCGCCTTTTCCAGACGTGCTGCAGCTGCAACACGCTGTTCCTCACTCATAGGTTTGCGTGGTTTACGTCTTTTCTTAGGTGCTTTCCAATCGCTGTTATCAGTTTCAGCGACTATTCTTTTTCTTCTTGCCACCATAAAACTCCTCTAATTCACGTTTCGCATCTTCACGTTTTTGTCTACGAATTGCAGCAGCTTTTTCTCGTCTGCGTTTCTCAGACCTTGACGTATAATATTCACGTTCTCTTAATTCATTAAAGAGCCCGTCTTGTTGGAGTTTCTTTTTTAAAACCCGAATTGCTTGATCGACGTTACCATTACGAACTTCGACTTCCATAATATATCCTTCTATGTTGACTTCTTTAAAGCCTTAGCAAGAACTTCACTAATGGTTACAAGTTCTTTTTCACCATCTTCATCAGTTTTAGTAGCAATAAAACCATCTTTCTCTAGTTTATCAAGCATCCTTCGTGCAATATCGTCAAAAACAGTTTTAGATTTCAGATAAGCCCCAAGATAATATGATGTTGCTAACAACCCAACAGCAATAATTGTATGTGTTAAAGTATCCATAATAATATTTATCTCTTTATTCCATCTTTATATACTATACACGAAAAATGAAAGAATGTCAAGGACTTTTTTATATCAAGGCCATGACAATCACCCCAATACAGACTCCAAGAAGAAAAGAATACAACATATCGCTATCAAACCAAATTGGTTGATTTTTGAAATATGCATCTGATGCTGCATGGCCTGTTTTTAGTGATATAAAGTTTTTCATTTGTTTATTTTGTGGTAGCCCTATATACTCCATCCCAATCTTCGGGAAGTATCTCTTTTTCTAACTGATCTATACGTTTCTCCATCATATCATAATAGCCAACTAACACTCCATTAAATTGTTTTCGTAAGTCATCTATCCATTTTTTTGCAAGAACCCATTTCTGATTTTTATAGAAAAATAAAAACTTATCATGTTGCTGACGGGGCATTTCATAATTCATACTCCAGTTAAGTTCTTTATGTGTTCCAAGTGAAGTATATATCTTAACAGGTTCCGTCTTACCCTTAACCGCAATTGTGTCTAATTCAACTAAAACAAACTCATCATCCATTTCCTTAGCAGTTTCTTCTCCCAGAATTATTTTCATACCATACTCTTTACTTTGCCCTTCCAAACGAGCTGCAAGGTTTACTGCATCACCTAAACAACTATAATCAAATCTCTGATCACTACCCATATTTCCCACAACTACTTCTCCTGTATTCA
>CALBXV010000066.1 GCA_937890045.1 uncultured archaeon | reverse complement strand
TCACTAGGAATAAAATTAATATTTTTTGAGCAAAGACGAGCGATTTTTTTCCATTTTTCTAGATTATAGTTAAGAAACCATTGTTCCTCAAAAATTTTTACTACACATTTGGTGCCACAACGACATAACAATGGTTTATTCATAATTTCATATAATACAAATCCATTATCATTATTAGTCAAATCATTTTTTATCATTTCACGAGCTGAATCAGCTTTAGTTTTAGAATATTTTCCACAATTATTTTTCATTATACCAGAATGAAATTCATGAGCGTAAAGTTTTGCAGATATAGATTCTAACTTAGGATCATTTTGATCAGTGATATTCATTTTCAACAATAAATCTTGTGCAGGAATTTGAGAGTATCCAGGAGATTCGATAACAGTAATAATTTCAATTTGTTTAATTATTTCAACTGGAATATCATATGATTTTATATGGTCAAGATTGTTCTTCAGATCGTTAAGAGCTTGTAAGTCGAAAGGAGCATGAGCAGGCACAGACATAACTATTCCAGTGCCATTTTCAGGGTCTACAAAATCAGCAGGTAAAATAGGAGTGGATTTATTATTAACAGGATTAATAACATATTTTCCTACAATTTCAGAGCCTTTAATTTCACCTATTTTCAACACATTATAATTAAGATGTTTAAGTTTTTGAACACATTCTTCACTTACAATCCATGTTTCATCATTTAATTTAATTTTTAGATATATAACATCAGGTTTAATCCATATATTTGTAACTCCAAATAATGTCTCAGGTCTTAAAGTAGCTGTAGGAATCTTACATCCATCAAAAGAAAATTTAATTAAGAAATATTCGCCAATGTCAGGTTCTTTATCACCTAATGTGTCATGTTGACCTACAGGATTTCCATCAGTTGGACACCAACCAACAGGATGACTACCTTGACTGATTAATTTTTTTTTATAAAGAGTGTCAAATTGCCAAGTAATAAATTTACTATATTGAGAATCAACAGTAGTAAATTCTCTTCTCCAATCTATTCCATATCCCATAGCATCCATACCTAATTTGATTTCATTATGGAAATATTTTGCAATATTAATAGGGTTATAAAAATTTTTGAGATAATCTTTAGGTATTTTATATACATTTACAAAAGTTTCAATAAGATCTTTATCACCGTTCTTTAGTCTTTTAGACATTGCAATGATTGGCGTACCAGTATAATGAAAGGCCATAGGAAATAATACATTATAACCGCACATACGTTTATATCTAGAATAAACATCAGCAATAGTATAAGTTCTTCCATGTCCAATATGTTGAGGTGAATTAGGATAAGGATATGCAACAGTTAGAAAGAACTTTGGTTTTCCAGGAGTAGGATCAGACTCATATATATGAGATTTACGCCATTTTTTTTTCCATTTGTTTTCTATATCATGCCAATTAATTTCCATATTAAATACCTTTTTTATCAATAAATTTTTTAATTAAATCAGTAATCTTTTCATCAATTAAATTAGGTTGTTCAACAAGTTTTCCACCTCCTTGTGCAAATCTAGAAGTTCCACCACCAGAACCATGAAGATACTCAGCGACAGGAGTTATGAGATTATTAGCTATAATACCTTTTTTTTGTAGGTTACTCCCACAGAAAACAAGTATCTGAGTTTTATCTTTAACAGATAATAGGACACAATAAATAAGATTTGCATATTTAGCGACTGCTAAATCACCAATATTAATATGTACATCATAATTTAATTCCTTATCATATAGAACATAAATTTTATAGTTTTTATAATCATTTGCAATTTCAAAAGTTTGTTTTACAATAGAATTAGAATATTTTTTAATAATTGATTTAGAAATTCTTTTAGATTCATTAAATTTATTTTGCATAGAGACGAGATTATCAAATAGGTTATCTTTAGGAGATTCAAGAATATTAGCAGATTTATTTATAATAAGTTCGTTATTTTGAATATAAGAAATGGCTTTATTTCCAGAGACAAATTCAATACGGATAACTCCATCTTGAATTCTTTCTGTTTTAATGATTTTAATTAGTCCAATTTCACCAGTATTATTTACATGAGTTCCTCCACATGCCTCTATATCAAAATCACCTATAGATATCAATCGAATTTTTTTATCTGGCGGAACACCCCCTTGATAAAGAGAAAATCCATATTTATTTTCTGCTTTATCTTTATCCATATATTGACATATAACAGGGAGGTTTTGTTGAACAATGTTATTTGCTAGCAACTCGATTTTATTTAATTCTTCATTACTTAAATTAGAATAGTGAGTTACATCTATTCTTCCTTTATCATAATCTTTAAACGCAGAATGTTGCCAGATCCAAGAGCCAAGAACAGTTTTAGCAGATTTATTTATTATATGAGTTGAAGTATGATGTTTCATAATAGATTTTCGATTATCTTGATTAATTTTACATTGAACTATGTCACCCTCGTTTAATTTACAATTTTCTACTTTGTGTAGAACAACAGTGCCTTCTTTTACAACATCAACAATTTTACAATTATCTATTAATCCAGTATCAGGTTCTTGACCACCGCCTCTTGGATAAAAATGAGTTTTATCTAACACAATAAGATTTTTATTAATAATTTTAATCACAATAGCTTTAAATTTATATTCATATTGATTCGAATAGAATAACAATTTTGTACTATCAACAGAATTTAAATCAATATTAAGAGATTTGACATCATTTTTTAATTTTGGATGCCTAGCAGTAACTTTCGAATAAAAATCATTAGAGATATTAATATTTATACCGTATTGCTGAAAAACTTCTGGAGTAATGCCATCAGAATCATAAAATTGAATTACTTGTTCCTCAGTTAGTTCTTTTTTTGAATTAGATATACTACTTAAAATTTCATTAACACGATTAACAGAATTTTTATAGTGATTTTCTTCTACTTGAATAATCTTATGTATTTCAGATTTCTTTTCTTCTAATTCAGGATACATGTATTTAAGATAATTTATATGAATATTAGCAACGTCAAATAAATCAAAGTCCCAATTATTTATTTTAATAATAGCAAGAGCTCTTCTTAATAGAACACGTAAATTATATCCACCGCCTACATTACTTGGAATACAACCATCAGCTATTCCAAATATTAAAGTTCGAACATGATCAGCTAAGCTATAAATTGATTGCATACTTTCAATTTTAGAATCGAATTCTTCATTAGTAATAGACAATTTTTCTATTACAATTGATTTAAGATTAGATATATCTTGATTAGATTCCCAATTAAATGGTGAGGATAAAATACTATATTTAGATAATAATTTAACATCGTAAGTAATTCCAGTATTTTTTAACAGAAATTTTAACACTGGTTCAAATATTGAGTCATAAATAGTAGGAGTTCCTTGAGTTAACCAAGTAAATCTTTCCAGACCTGCACCCATATCTATAACAGGGGTAGAAAGCGTTTGATAATTATTGGGATTGCCTTTATAACTAGTAAAAACAGCATTACCTAATTCTAGACCTCTAACAAAAAATTCTAATGAGTATCCAAATGCCCCATGGCCTAGCCAAACATCTTCAACAAAAGATATTTCATTTTTAGGTATAGAAAATCTATTTGTTAATAATTCAAAATCTAGATTAATACATTCATCTTTCCAATATCCGTTTTCATTATTTATACTATGTTGACCAACCATACAAAATGAAGTTAGATGTTTACCAGATATCCCAACATTTTGAATATCATTAAATCTTAAACAGATTTGAGGTACAAGAAGTGGATTACTTGGAAATTGAAAAGCAATTTGATCACCTGCAATTCTTTGGAAATTTATAATAGAAGCTACAGTAAAATACAAGTCTGTTCTCCATCTGGAAACCACAGGATATCGATTAATTATTTTATGATTATTATCTTGAAAAAAAGTTTTGATTGTTTTCCATGTATTTATATAATCAAGTTTTTTACCAATTGAATTTCCAATAAAAGTATAACTTGAACATGGCTGATCTGGACAAACATCTGTATCAGTTAGATTCCAAAAAAATTTACCACAAGATTTACATTTTTTTCTAGTAAATCCTTCTTTATCAAATAATTCAACCTTATAATATTTTTCAAAATGGTCTGAAAATTTTTTTCTTAGGATATCTTTAGTATTCATTTTTATTCAGATTATCTTATTAAATATTTTAAACATATATTAAATATTTGATATGTCTAGCATAATAAAAGAAATATTTAGTTTTTAGCAAAAATATCCCAAAATATTCATAAATTTTAAATAACTATATTCTATTTTTGAAATCTAGATGAATAGAAAATGGAATACATTTACGCCGCGTTATTATTACATAAATTAGAAAAACCAATAGATGAAGAAAATATCAAGAAAGTTATTTCTGCTACAGGAATAAAAGCTGACGAAGTAAAAATTAAGGCATTAGTAGCTTCTTTAGGTGAAGTAAACATAGAAGAAGCTTTGAAAAACACTAACGTAACAACCACAGTTGCACAACCTGCCACAAGTACATCAGAAACAGGAGACCAAAAGGCTGATAAAAAACCAGCAGAAAAAGAGGCAGCAAAAGAAGAAGATGGTGCAAAAGAAGAAGAAGCTTTAGAAGGTCTATCAGGATTATTTGGTTAAATAGAAATAATCAACTTTCAATATTTTAATTCATTTAAGCTATAGTATAAATAATGAACAAAAACATAACAAGAAAATTATTACTATGATGTAAATTATTTACTAGTAATAGAGTTTAAATTAATTGCAGATATGTTTGCCTTTTCAATCAATTTAGTTAGAGTTTCATCAGTGACATAATTTATTTTAATAGCTAAATTAATTGCATCTTGATGAATTTTTGGAATTGCAATTTCTAATATTTCTTTAACAGGATAAGTAATTTCAGTAGCTAATATAAAAGAATTTTGTACAGCTTGAGATATATTTTTAGAATATTCATCAGGATTTATTTTAACATTATCACCCTCAAGAATTAGTCCCTCCCAATATACTGAAGATAATTCCATTCCAGCTTTAATAGGTTTAAGTCCTAACTTTGACAATAATCCAGCCAATTTACCAGATAATTCATCACCAGTTGTGGCAACTATACTATCTTCAGAAACAACAATATTACCTCCATCAATTCGTGTTTTAACTTTAGCTTCTTTAAAATCACTTAAAACTGGCCCAGCAGGAATACCAGTATTGCCAGCAGATATAACAATATCACCTGTAGCTATATCACCAACTTTAGCAGATAGATCAATTTTATTTTTATCAAAAATCAGACCTAATTTAAACGGGTTAATATTAGTAAACATTAATGCATTTTGACCTTTAACTTTTTCAGCAAATTTATCAATATTAGGTAATTTTGTATCTTTAAGAGCTCTATCAGTTAGACGATTTTTAGACACTATAACAATAATTTGACCTGTAAAACTCTTTCTTATAGCCATAACTTGAGCAGTTCTCACTTTGTGTAATTTAGTAACTACTATAACAGACCAGTTTTTTGCTAGATCTTTAATACTTTCTACTTTTTCCTTTTTTATTTCAATATTTTTTTTTAAAACAGTGCTCATTTATATCACATTTATATTTTAGATTTAACTGGTTGACCCATAGATAATTTAATAATAATAGTTTTAATATTATTAATTCCAGAAGGTAATTTTTTAACTATATTAGAAAGTACTAAATCAATATTTTGAGTAACTTGTTTATCATCCATTTTATCATCACCAACTTTACAAGAAATACTAAGTTGTTTTGTTGTACTTTTCAATCTAATTACAGTTTTAAATCTTTTAATAAAATCTGCTATTTCAACATTAGGTGGAATAGGAGTGGGCATTTTATTTTTAGGTCCAAGAAATTGACCTAGAGATTTACCAATTGCAGGCATAAGAGATGGTTCAGCAAGGAACATATCAAAATTATTAGATAATTTTCTAGCATTTCTTTTATTTTCCATAATTTGATTTAATTCATCAGGCTCTACCAATTTATCAACATCTGTTTTTTTACTTTTTAAAGCTAAGTCACCTGATGCAAAAATACAGAGTTTTTGTTTAATAGAAAATTCATTAGGTAATACAATAAATTCGTTAATAATTGTATCTTGTTTTTTTGTATCAATATCTTTCAATAGAACATACAATTCAAAAGATTGAAGAAAATTTCGTTTTTTAGAATTTGTTCTACAGTTTTGAATCATATCATTAACATTTATTGATTTTAATATTGTAGACATTTTATTCACTTTTATATAGAATTATTTTAAATTTTTGAATTATATATGAATTATGATTATT
>CALBXV010000065.1 GCA_937890045.1 uncultured archaeon | reverse complement strand
CATTTATATCTACAATCGTAGGTGCTGGTGCTGCTTGGTTTGGTTTGTATGTTGGCAGCGGACATAAAAAAGGTAAATAATAAATGGCAACAGCACCAGCAATAGATATGGGTCCTATAGAACAGAGTATTAATCGTTTAAGCTCTGCAATGTCCTCTTCCATAACAGGTATGACTAAAAGTGTTGCTAGTATAAAGGAAGGATATGCAAAAACTGCGGCCGCTACTCGTACTAGCTTTGCTAAAAGTTTACGAGAATCTGCTAAATCTTCTTTAGGTGGTCAAAGAGGCATTGCAGAAGCTGTGCGAACAATGCGAGCCGATCTAATAGCCACCGGAATGAGCCAACAAGAGGCCCAGAGTCAAGCTCTTGCGAGTATTAATGCCAATATAGCTTCACAAGTAGAATCTATGAAATCTAGTCCAGTGGCTATAGCTAAAGCCATGGGTACTGTTAGTATGGATGGTATGAAATTTCTTGCTGGAAAAATATCTGGCTTTTTTGGTAAAGATAAGGAGGAACAAAATCAAGAGGAAAGACGACAAGGCCGGATGATGACACTATTTAAAAAAATGGATTCCGGTATAGGTGCAATGGGTAAGAGCTTAGCACAGAAAGGTAAAGCAGTTGCTGGTAGTCTTTTTGGTATGCTAAAGAAGGGTGCTCTTATGTTAGCCATCCCTGCTCTTATAGCCTTTATGAAAAGTCCAATGTTTGATAAGCTAAAGGTGTGGGTTGTAGATACATTAATACCTGCTCTTAAAAACTTGGTAGACATTATAGTTCCTATTGCACAAAAACTTGGTGCATGGGTGTCTGATTCATTATTGCCCGAATTTTTTGATATGTTAAAGAAGCATTGGGATTCTTTAACTACAATGGTAAGTGGTATTGTAGATAAAGTAAAAGTTCTTTTTGGTCCAGATGCTACTTGGAATGAGAGAATAGGTGCTTTACTTGGTATTTTTGATGATATAGGAACTTTTGTTTTTGATGCTGTTCGTAATTTGGGAGTTATGATTCTCAATTTATTTGGTGTTGATGGGGAAGCATTAGCTAAAAAATATTGGGATCCTATAGCAAATGTAATAGGCGCAGTAGTAGATTGGATAGTTCTAGCCTTTACTGATCCTAAAGCTATTTTAGATGCCTTATGGAAAGGCATCAGCAATATAGCAGACTATATTTATAATAATGCTTTGAAGCCAGCATGGGATTGGCTCACAGGTTTATTCAAAGATCCAGTAGCCACCTTAAAAGGTCTTGTTAGGGGTTTTGGTTCATTGGTTGATTGGATTTTCAATAATACTTATCTTAAAGTATGGAATTGGATAACAGGTCTTTTTGGTTGGGAACCTGTGGCCAACACTTTTTCACTATGGGATACAATATCAGCTGTATTTACTGAAGTCAAAACTTGGTTCATTAATTTATTTACATGGGGTAGAAAACTAGGAGAAACTAAAGACGGAGTATGGTCTTTGTCTACTATGATAGATAATGCCTTCACCTTAGTTAAAGAATGGGTTGTAGGTCTATTTACATGGGGTAGAGCAGCTGGTGTAACAGCAGACGGTAAATGGTCATTAGCTACAATGATAGATGCTGCTTTCTTAAAGGTGAAAGAATGGGCTGTAAGTTTATTTACATGGCTTCTTGCTCCAGAAGGAGAAAGTTGGATACAAAAAACAGTTTCAGCAGCTGTAACTAAAGTTAAGGCCTGGGCAACAAGCTTATTCACTTGGTCATCTAAAGATAATCCTGATGATCCCTGGTTAACTACTAAAATAAAAGCTGCTATCAACCTAGTCAAGGATTGGGTAACAGGACTATTCTCTTGGGTTTCAACAGCGGGTCAAGTAGACGGCAAACCTTGGTCACTATCTACAATGATAGATGCGGCAGTTCTTAAAGTAATAGGTTGGGTAAAAAGTCTATTTACATGGGCAACAGAACCTGTTGGTCCTGAAGATAGTTGGATAAAGAAAATAGTTCATGATGCTATTGCTCTAGTTAAAACTTGGGCTTTGAGTCTATTCACATGGGCAGATAAACCAGGCGGTAGTTGGATAACTTTAAAAGTAAAAGAGGTAATTAAAACAGTTAAAGCATGGGTCATAAGTCTATTCACATGGGTTTCTACAGCAGGACAAGTTGATGGTAAAGAATGGTCTGTAATAACTCTTGTACAAGAAATTATTGGAAAAGCCATAGGATGGGTAAAAAGTTTATTCAGTTGGGCAACATCTGATGAAAAAACAGACCCAGAAGGATTCTCTATTCTCGGTACAGTTAAAGCCGTTATCAAATCGGCCATAGGATGGGTAACAGGACTATTCACCTTTGCATCTGAAGCTGGTAAAATTGATGGTGAAGAATGGTCTCTATCAAAAATGATTGGGACAGTACTTACAAGGATAAAAGAATTCTTTATACATCCTGATGGCAAGTCCGGAGTACTACAATTTGACTTATTGGGATCATTGCCTGACTTTGATTTAAGTGGTATGTTTGATAAGATAGGTGATATGTTTAGTATTGATGGTATACTTGGTGGTATAGGTAGAAAGTTAGAAGCTCAAGATTGGAAACTGGGTTTTGGTTGGATAAAGGATATTTTACTTAAAGTATTTGATCCCACAAAGGGCGTGAAAGCAGCTATGGGTGGTATGGTAAAGGCAGACCAATGGGCTATGGTTGGAGAAAAAGGACCTGAATTAGTTAGATTTAAACAACCTTCCGTAGTTGCTTCTAATGAACAAATGCACGCCGGTAGAGATTTTGCAATGAACGCTATGCGACGATCCATAATATCTCAACCTCCAGCCGGTGCGGGTGGCGGAGGAAGTAGTACAGTTATGATTACTAACGCACCAAGTACCAGTAATGTAGCGAATACTAAAGTTGAAACAGCAGCTGGTGTATCAGACCCACATACTCAGCTGGCGGGGGTTTATTAGAGTCCTAAGTCATGTTCGTTTAGGACTTTAAACTCCATATCTCTCCTTTCGCACCAACTTCTAGCAGATTTCCATTTTGCTTGATTCTTACCCCATTCACGCACTGCGTTGTGCCATGACCTTGTTTGTCGTTTGGGGTTTCGTTTAGGAGGACGAATCTGATTCTCTGGTTTAATCTCTATGATATACTTTTTTGTATTATGGTTGTGTTGTTTTACCTTAACATAGAAATCAGGAAAGTATCTATGTACCTTTCCATCTAGAGGTGACTTATAGGGGATTATATGCTCCTCACTTCCCCATTCCAATATATTTTCATTCCTATCACAATAGACCATAAAACGCCTTTCCCACATAGAACGATAGATAATGTTCCGTGAGTTGCCTTTATATTTTTCAGGTCGTTCTGGATTGAATTTTCCTTTATAGTATTGCCTCTTTCTCATATAAATACTTATAAGAAACACAAGAGAACATTTTATGGGTACAGTATTAGTTTTTCCAAAAAGTTATGAAAGCCAATTCGGCGCAAAGGTTCCTGCGGTTAGATTTGAGGCTTTAAAAATAGGGAGTGGAGCAGCAATTGGCAATTTAGACATAACTCCTACCGGCAACACTGTTTGGTTACCTATGCCCCAAGCAGGACATCAAACTTCATATCAACAGGGTTGGTCTGAAGGTGGTGGTATAAAAGGAGGACTATCATCGTTTCTATCAGGAATAATGAGTGCGACCAAAGAATCCCAAGGACATTATGGTCTGCAGGCAGGTGAACGACCCGGTTTGGATACAGGAGGGGGGGCCGGAGATTCGATAAAGCAGGCTGTGGGTACTACAGATTGGGAAGGTGTTATGGGAGAGAGTTTAAAGAAACTAGCGGGTACGGGTGGACTCACTGGCAGGGTGTTGGCTCAATCCTTTATGTCTTATAGTGGTCCTGGATATAGATCGCATAGTTTTGCGTTTAGTTTAAAACCAGAATCGAAGGATGACTCCACCGCGATTGAGAATATAGTAAAGTTTTTTAAAGAAAATTCAGCACCAGAACAGATGCCTGCATCTAAATTGGCTAGAATATATAAAGTGCCTAATGTTTTTGATATAACATTTCAACCTAATGCTGGATTACATAGAATTAAACCATCTGCTTTAGAAACTATTGAAGTGACGTATGGTGGAGAGAAATATAATATATTTAAAGATGGCCAAATGCCAGTTCAGGTAGATATATCATTAAGTTTTAAAGAACTAGAAATATTGAATAAAGAAGATGTGGTTGGTGGATTCTAATGTCATACTTTGATCCATTCCCAACAATAGCTTATGACCCTACTGGTGATAAGAATTATAAAACGATAAAAGACATTCTTTTGAGAGTTAAGATGAGGGATGCTATAAAAAGTCGTTATGCAATCTTTGAGAAGTATGATATAAAGGATGGAGAAACTCCAGAAAAGGTTGCATATGAAAATTATGGTGATCCAAATTTGTATTGGATTATTCTAATGACCAATGAGATTTTAAATCCATTTTACGACTGGCCCCTATCTATAAGAGATTTTGAAAAGTATATAGCAGACAAATATGATAGTCCGTATGATACTCACCATTATGAAATTGCTCAATCATCAGGCATAACTACTAAAATGGTAACTGTACCATCAACCACCCCTTTAGCGGAAGCAATATCTTATTATGATTATGAATCAAACTTACACAATGCTAAGAAACAAATAAAGCTATTAAAAGCAGAATATGTTTTACAAATTGTTAATGAATTTAAAAAGGACATTCAGAGATAATGGCTGCTTGGTTAAAAGTTTGGAAAGATTTGGTGTATAAATGTGCAGAAGTAAAAGGCAATTCACCCGGTTCTTACCAGGTAGAAGAAGCTAGAATAGATTATGGGGGACAAGACCATAAGATTACACAATATCTACAAAAAATTTATATTTTTGAAGATATAGATAAGATAGGCATCACTGGTTGGATAGAATTATCGGATACTGATAATTTGCCAAGTGGGTTTTTAGGAAAACATACTATAACAGGTCAAGAACTTTTATATTTAAAGTTTAGAACTTTGGGCTCTGACTTGCCAGTAGATTTTTCTAAACACCCATTACATATACATAAGATTGAAAATTTGCGCGGAGTTGATCCTGGCACGGGGGCAAAGAGTGCTAGCAGTATACAGTATAGACTTCATTTTTGTTCTACGGATTTATTAAATAATGATAGAATACGAATATCTAAATCCTATACCGATACATATTCAAACATCATTAAAGATATTTTAACAAAAATATTGAAGGTACGAAAGAATATTTGGTTAGAAGAAACTATGGACACCCATAGAGTAGTTATTCCAAATATGCACCCCTTTGATGCTATAAACTATATTAAAAAGTTGGCAAAGAGCAATTCGTTTAAAACAAAAGGCCAACCTAATTTTAATTTCTATGAGACCTCCAAGGGCTATAGATTTAAGACTATGCACGTCCAGAGTGAGAAAATAACTGGCGGCGTTGATAGACCAGATTCAGCTGACCATCAAATGAATTGGACTGTTCCATTAGGTAAAATGTCTGGTACATACTACGCCGAAATGCAAAGTGCACTAGATCATAAATTTTTAAGAATAGGTGATACTTATGCTGCTATTCGACAAGGAATGTTAGCATCAAAATCAATTGAGCATGATTCTTTTCATAAAACTTTTAGAGTAAAGGGAACCTCTTACTTATATTCTACTA
>CALBXV010000064.1 GCA_937890045.1 uncultured archaeon | reverse complement strand
AAAAAGATATAAGTTTATCTAAAAATTTTACTGGTTTACTCATAAAAAATTATGTTTTAGTTTGTTAGAATATAAATTAATCATACAATACATAAAATCCCAAAACAAGAGCCAAAAATACTGTAGAGTTTTTGGAGCCCTACAACTCTAAATTTGCATTTATCTCATATAAACCCTTCTACTACCTTTGTATAATGTTCCAATCTCAGAAGCCGATAAAGCATAACTATATATACGAGACTCATCCATTAATCCCTCCATATAAGCAGCAGCACCTATACCGCCCAATGTAAAAGTATCTGTGCCTACATTAACGTCAGTAACTGTATCCTGATCCTTTTGTACGCCGTCTAAGTATATTGTCATAGTATTCCCACTCTTAGTACCGACTATATGGTGCCATTTATTGTCAAATAAAAGAGTATCTGAAATGACTGGCATCAAATTGGAATCAACGCCGTATGCTCCAAACTGTAAAACACCGTCTGGATCGTCAAATAAAAAATAAATTGACTGTTTAAAAACCTCATTCCCTATGAATAGAGGGGTTGAATTTTCACCCCGATCTTTTGCTTTTATCCACTGGGATATAGAAAAGTCACCCGTCCCTATACTGGGGACAGGATTTATGGATATAAGATCACCGCTTCCGTTAAAATCTAATGATTGATTTATTTTGCCAGCCCTCTGCGTTGTTCCAGTTATTGTTCCATTATTACCCTGCCCTGACTTGTCATAAATTGTAGCTCCATTTATATCATTGCTGTCCATAGTCCAATAACCAATTAACTGACCAGTGCCCTTAGTACGGACTTCGGCATCAGTGTGAGACCGTCTATCTTTAGATAAATTTTCCACCTCATCATCTGTTATCTGTCTATCCCAAATTTTTACACTTATCATTTTGCCTTCAAAATTAGATGAGCCAGGGTATCCTGCACCAACAGTATAAACTGATACTGGGGTTGGACTCCAAGCAGTAGCATCGTTATTTAGAATATTATTTCCATTTAAAAATACATCTGTATTACCTGATGTTCCTCTAACTATAAGTATATTTTCTTCATTCACCTTCCAGTATGGAGCATAAGCAGCTGCTGCTATTGTCTCAATCGTTGTATTGTCTAACAAAATAGCAAGTTTATGACTTTGTCCATCTGACTGCTTATGTACTCCATATCTTGCACCTGCAACGCCATCAAACAAAGCCTGGTAAACATTATTATAAACCCCTAATGTTGGAATAAACTTAAAGTACATTGTGATACTGTCTGAAGTAAACACACCTGTGCCAGCTCCAGTCATATAATCTCCGCCAGCTTGAGTAAAATCACAATGGGTAGGGGTACAAGTTTGAGCATTAGCAGCCGTTGCGTGATTTCCTCTACCCGACGAATCATAGACCGTAGGAGTTCCTGCTCCATTATTATTACCAAAATCTAAGTCTAATAGAAGTCCAGTCCGATTAGTAACAACGCGGTTTTGTGATCTTGTATACCAAATGCCAATACTGATTGAGATAATTAATAAAACAATAAATACGATTACAAAAACTAATTTTTTGTTTTTAAGTTGAGACATAAAATGTTAAAAATTGTACTCCAATTTCCTCAGCCCTCTTAATATATGTAGCCAAGGTTGTAAGGTTCAGTTATCTTATCTTTACTACTATTCTTCATTTAAAGGATCCTCGTCGCCTTCAGTGGAGTTACTAGATAACTCACCCTTGTTAGAAGATGAGGGATCTTCGGATGAATTGGTATTGTTGTTATCTACTTCTGATCCGGAAGAATTATCACCCTGCTCTACCTCAGCTTCAGAAGAAGGTTGTGATTCAAAAGCTACATCGTCAGTATTATCAGAAGGTAACGTAGAGGTTGAACTACCAGAAAAAGTGTCTTCACCCTGCTCTACCTCAGCTTCAGAAGAAGGTTGGGATTCAAAAGCTACATCGTCAGTATTATCAGAAGGTAACGTAGAAGTTGAACTACCAGAAGAAGTGTCTTCTTCTGCTGTACCACTATCTGTATCTATCTCTACTTCATCCTCTGAAGATTGGGAGGTGTTACTTTTTGAACTATCGGCAAGTGTCTTAAAGCTATATTTTATTGATTCGTGAGCATTACCTGCCTCATCTGTAGACTTTACCCTATAATAATAGGTAGTATCTGCTGTTAAATTAGTAAGCTCTTCACTATGCGAGATACTTAAAGCTCCATTTGTAGATATTTTATCATACTCGCTATTTAATCCATATATAACAACGCTATCAGACTTTTCATTTGTACTCCAATTGATCTTTGCACTCACATCTGTAATATTTACTGTGCCAATACTAGATAGTTCTGGTGCGATAGAATCTATGAAAAGTTTTGGTTTACTGGATTCATCTAATTTTGAATAATCAGTTCCACCCTCTACACCAACAACCCAATAGCTAAATCTAATATTATATCCCATTGACGCAGGAACACTTACTTCAAAAAATCCATCCCCTTGATTTAATATCCACCATGGTCCGCCAGTATTATCTCGGAAAGTTATAAATATTTGAGAATTTTTACGAACACGGTTGTTGTAGACAACTTTTTTATTCTCACTATTGCTAATATAAGAATTGCCAACTGTTGAATCTAGTATATTTCCGCTCTCATCAACCTGTATATTTCCAGATACGGTCAATTCATTCAAACTAACAATTTTTGCTTTAACTGACTTTGCGACAAATTCTCCATCTTCTCTTAATGACCATGAACCAGAAGCACTACTTAAAGACTTTATACCAACAATAGACTTGCTAGTAAAATCAAAATATTCACTACTAGACTCTATATTAATCCTAGATCCTTTTACTGTCAGATTTTCGCCAAAAATATTTGAAGAATTATTAATAATGGCACTTTTTATAATTATAGTTACTGTATTTAATGAAAGGCTTGGATTGTTTTTTGATGTGATTGCGCTATTTGGACTCCAGTCTTCTAAGGCCATTCCAAAAACACTAACCATGCCAGACGGTGCATTATTGTCAAGTTTCATTGCATAACCCGGCTCTAAAATAGATGTAACAAGTAAGTCACCTTTCTTGATTTCACCATTTTCATTAGTAACCTTAACTGGTACACGACCAGCAAGAGCAATGTTAGGACTATTTTTCCCACCAGATCCACCACCACCCATACTGACGCCACCAGCCATTGTTAAAGCTAGTCCTGGATTGGTAGAAACAACACCAACAACATTAGATGAGTACCCCTGATCTGATTTTTTCACAAGAGAGGAATTAAAAGGATTTTCCATATTATCACCCGCGATAACAACGTCGCCCGGACCAACATCCTCCAAAGAAGTATATTGCTCTGCAATATCCAAGCAGCTTCCAGTACAACTGGCGGTTATTGTACCAGTGGCAGCAATATTACTATAAAATGTTGAGGTACCATTATCTGTTCCAATAGAGCCAACCACCAAAGTACCTGATGTAGAAACATTACCAGAAGAATCAACATAAAATATACCAACGTCATGTGTGGAGTCAGTTCCTAATTTTAAAGTATTTATATCTATGGTAGAAGTTGTAGATCCGTCGCCCATCGCTATTGATGCGGTTGAAGAGGCGATGGTTAGAAAGTCAGATGGATACATTGTACCAATACCAACAAAGTTATTTCTAGTTTCCCCTGAACCATTAGCTACACCCACGACCGACAAGGTAGGAATACCGTCAATTAAGAAGTTATACCCTTCTAGATCACCATCGGATGCAGATGGGGATACTGGAATATTAACAAAGTCTGAAATACCATTATCTATTGCAAACTCAATTTGACCAATGTATAGATCGGAAATATCAACATCACCTACAAAAGTAGATGTTGCAAATCCTGGGGTTGATGTTGCTGAAATAGTAGTTGTAGCGGACCCATCACCAATTGCAAATACTGGAGCATTATTAAGATTATACATTGTAAGCATTTCTGATGGATTAGCCGTATTTATGCCAATCTTATCATTAGTCCCATCTACAAAGAACATATTAGAATTATTATTTGACTCAATACGGAAATCTTCAGATCCACCACTCTCATTAAATGTTGCGCTATTGCTCGCACTTAAATCAGCTGTATAAATCGTCCCCGAAACATAAGCGTCAGCCCAGGCAGTTCCAAAAGCACCTAAATTAACATCATTATTTAAGGCAGGCAAAACATTTCCCCTTGAACTGATTACTCCAGAATAGATAGTACCAGTTGTATAAAGATCCCTAAATGCAGAACTATTAACACCTAGGTCAACTAAATCATTTCCATTAGGTCTAATAAGTGTTCCGCTATAGATGGTTCCAGAGCTAAATATATCCGTGAAAGAATTAGTTGGTGAACCTAAGTTACTATTGTTATTAGTTTCAGAAATTATATCAGTACCAAGATAAATAGTTCCAGAAGTATATATATCTTTAAAACCAATAGCAGTTGTACCTATATCAGTATTATTATTTGTCTTAGCAACTAAATTACCATCAAAGGTTGATGTAAGTTCTACATTTAAAGAGTCGGTATAAATTGTATTTGAAGCAAAAATATTGGCCCATGCACCACCATAACCACCTAGATCATAAGTATTATTTGTTATTGGATAAATGTTAGTTGTTGAAGCTCCTACTCCCCCGAGATAAAGCGTGCCAGAGGCGTAGATATCATTAAATGAAAGGGTGGCACTACCAATATCAACAGTATTGTTTGGAACACCCAAAATGTTACCTCGGGCGTTGATTACTCCAGAATAGATAGTACCAGTTGTATAAAGATCCCTAAATGCAGAACT
>CALBXV010000063.1 GCA_937890045.1 uncultured archaeon | reverse complement strand
TGTTTTATCAATTAACACAGTTTTAGCTGTATGTGCCACAAAAGTTGAATCAGAACTTTCTTTTAGAACAGAGACACCGTATTCACGCCATACTTTACGACAATCTTCAACATTACCAGAAAGAGCAAACCATTTCCCATGCCATGCATTAGTCCAATTAGCAAGTTTATTAGAATTATCAAATTCTGGATCAACTGTAATAAACACTAATACTAGATCTTTATTAATATTATTAGCAAAATTATTTTGAATTGTAATAAACACGTCAGCAAGAAGAGCACAAACATCTGGACAACGAGTGTAAATAAAACTCATTAATATTATTTTGTTATTCCAATCATTCATATTCCATTTCAAACTATTTTGATCTATAAGAGTAAAATTATAAGCAGATATATCATTAGTGATCTCTTCTCGATGAAAATTAGGTGTTCCATGCTCTTCATGATCACTATTTTCCATATTCATAGTTTTAGTTGTAGTTTTAAGATTACTAGTAGAATTAGCTTTTAGATTAACAAATTGATTTGATAATAAATAAGCAACACTACCAATAACAACAATAGATGCGGCACTAGTTATAATTTTACCAGTAGTGCTTAAAGCATTTCTTCTACTAATTTTTTTAGTATTATAATTAATATTAGTCATATATTTTACTAATTTATAAGAAACTAATAAAAATATTTAACCTTATAATTTAGGATTTATAGAAAAAATATTAATCTAATTATTATAGATAACAAATTAAATATAAATTCAAGTCCACCTAATAACAATATTCCTAGACCTATAAGAAGAAATGCGTTTATTATTAAAATAGGATTTAAAATTTGAGAAATTTTAGATAATATCAATTCACCTAAACCAATTGTTAGAAGTAGAAAAGGTATAGATACAGAGATTAAGTATATAAGAATAATTAGGAAGGACCATTGTAATCCACTTAAACCAGCATAAACCATAAGAGGTAATACAACACTTAAACTTAAAGTAGGAGCACCAGCAGTAGAACATACCAGAGATAAAGTTGATCCTATAGTTGAAGCAGATTTAAGATTGAGAGTGAAATCAGTTTTTTTGTTATGCGTATATTTTTTAATATTAGGATGAATTTTGGATATTAGAGTATAAATTATAATTTCTAATTTTATAACAGGTTTCCATACTCGAAGAAAATATAATCCAAATATTAATAATATGGCTCCACCAAGTGTTTCAATTGGTCTTAGAGAAGCTATATCTATTTTAAACACTGCAATAACAATTGCTATTAACATATAAGAAACTACAAGTGAAATAAGAAAATACAAAGTGTTTTTTATCAATTTAGAACGTATTTTTGATTTAACAGATTTGTTATTAGAATCTACAGTTGACGCTATTGTTAAAGAACCTACAGCCATAGCGCCTATTAAACATGGTGAACATGCAATCATTATACCAGCAAACGCAGCTGTGATTAACATCAATATACGAGCAGAAGTTAATGATTCAGAATTAGACAAATTTGTTAATATTGGAAGTGGATATTTAAAAATATAATGACGTTCAAAATCGATATTTTCAATAATTATTTCAAAATTGCCAGTATTTCGTTCAAAAAGTGGATTGCCTTCCATATCATATTTTGGAAAAAAAACTAGGTAAGTATTATGATGTGATGAAACAGCTTCAGCAGAACCAACATGAGGATATTGAACACCGTCAATTACTAGAAATAAGTTATTATCGAGTTTTAGATCACGTATACTACCTATATGAGTATTAGCATTAATAACAAAAGGTTGAGAAAATGATAATTTATTTTCAACATCATCCCATAAACCTAAAGTTGTAAGATATTCTTCAGTTCCAAGAGTTACAACAAAATATATATTACTTCTACCAAGACAGAAATATAAGTCACTAACTGAAACAGTTTTAGCGTCACTAGAAAAATTAACTCCAGAACCACTAACATATAAACTAGATAACCAAACAATAGTAACTAAGAAAATACCTGAAAATAATTTTATAAAAGAAGATTTTTTAGAAAAATTTTTAATCAACATTTCTTATCGAGTTTTAATAAAAATAAGAAGATTAATAACTATTGCAAAAAAAACGAGTGTTGAACCAATATGAGGTAAATGATAAACAGTTATACTCCCACCAACGTCTATCCAACCTATAATTGGAGGAGTGAAAGGTTCAATAAGATTTCTCAGAGGAGCTGTTTCATCAAGATTATGACCTATAAGATATAGTCTATATTGAGTCCATGCGGATAATGCAGATAATGTAATTAATGAAACAATAACAGATATTTTTAGCCATTTTCTACTAAAGAAAGAAAGAGCAAATATTGCAGACAGCGATAAAATTATAAGTGGAATAATTTTCATATCTATCTCTGGAACATTAGTAGGAATATTTATACCTACAAGATTACTGATTATACTCCACTCTCGTATATCACCTTCTAATCTATCACCATAGAAATCAATTCTAAGACCTTCAGGATAAGTTGGAGCAACCATTATACATACCCAAAATGGAAAGAACAAAGAAGATAAAAGAAGAATTATAGAAATAAAAGTGAATTTTTTAGATTTAGCGTATAACATATTATCAGCGTCCAGAAAATAGAAAATGAAATTTAGTCTAATCAGACACTGATTCTAGACTTGAATTCCATTCTCCATCAGGAATGACAATCATTCTACCTCTCATTTCCATATGCAATTCACTACAGAACCAGATACAATAATACCAATATACACCAGGTTCATCTACAACAAATTCAACATGTTTTACATCACCTGGATCTATACCGATAGATACATCATGACCTTCTATCGCGAATCCGTGAGTTAGATCTACTGATAATTCTATATTTGTTAGATGTACATTTACTTTCCATCCTTCAGGTACATTAAAGACGTTAGGATCAAAGAATGATCTAACAGCAGTCATGTATACTGTAACTTCTTCATTTTCATAATCATATTCAACTCTTGATTCTTCTATAACCTCAGGTAAATCGTATGCGTTTTTAATTTTGTCTTTTATTAAATCAACAGGCAACATTTGAGAATAATGTGGTTCAGGTAGCATAGGCATTTGATCTATAAGTATTGCTGGATTTTCTTCAATATTAAACAGCTCGTGATTTTCAGCTATTAATGGACCATGTGGTAAAAATGTATCTTTTGTAAGTTTATTCATTGAAATAAGATACTTACCATATGGTTTTGCAGTATCACCGCCAGCTACTGACAAGTGACCAACACTATAGTGAACAGGAATTACATCTGCAATAGACCATGGCTCCATATTATTAAGATCTGTGTAAGGTTCACCCAAAGCAATTTTCTTTATATCAGAATCTACAAAGAAAGCAATATAGGCAAAGCCGTTATTATCAAAATCAATATGTGTTGGACCTAACCCAAGATCCATATCAGCAGCATATACATAAGTTTCATCAATCATTGGCACTCCAAACTCTTCATCTGTAAAGCGTTTTTCAGATATTGCAGTTAATACTTTATCAAAATCTATTGCAGTCACACGAGTTGTAGCTTTTCCTGAATTAAGAATATATTTACCAGTAGGAGAAATATCTACACCATGAGGATTTAGAGGTATTTTAACCATATAGACCTCGACATCTTCCCAGGATATAACAGGTACATCAGGAGCTTCAGTAGTAGTCATATATTTATTTTGATTTACAGCTTCTTCAATACTAGCAATATTCCAGAAAAACACATAATCATATTCTCTAGCAAACATACCAACAGTATCAACAGCTCTTTCAGTATTATAAGCAGTATTGACTATCCATCCCTCAGAAACTCCGGAACCTATACGCAGTAAATCATGATGCC
>CALBXV010000062.1 GCA_937890045.1 uncultured archaeon | reverse complement strand
TTTGTTAAGAAGGCGATGGCTAATAAGTCGCCAATGTCGGGGACTATGAAGTTATGAGAGTATCGAGACGACAACCAAGAGCACGAAAACCTAGACGACCAAGAGATAGCCGTACACTCCCTGTTGTAGACGAAACAAAACAGGGAAATGGTCGCTACTATCACTGCTTTAATTGTGGTTTCACATGTAATGACAAGAGGGACACATTAGGAGATGAATCAACACCTAATGGGGTTGTATTGCAAGACTTTGCCGTAGAAACAACACAGACACAGCAAGCCAGAGAAGCTCTGGCAGGACCTGGAACTATGTTCAGTGATAGCTCTGATGGTGCATGGACTGATACATCAGATACTACCTGGGAAGTGATAGGGACAACCCTCAAGATATATCCAGAACCTGGAGTAAATGGTTCGGATAGTCCGAGTGAGTATAGAGGGGGAGGTCTACCAGCAGCCAGTCTGATGCTTGGCGGTATAACTCTTAAGCAAAAAACACCCATTATGAGGTCTGATTCGAGTGGTAATCCTGTTGAGCCCGTTCATTACCACACGGTGTCAGTACGTGGAGGCTGCCCTTTATGTGGCAGTTTTAACTGGCGAGGTGATTATTAATTTAACATTTTGTTTAGGGAGAAGAACTCATGGAAGTTGTAGATTTAAAAGACGAACAGTGTTCGTGGTTTCCTATTTCAGGAAATGCGGATACTGTATATGTTGGACAGCTAGTAAAATGGAGCCAGGATGGTGGCGTGGAAAATGCTGGTCAGGCTAGTGGTGCTTTTGATACCACTGGTAATGTTGTATTGGCTGGTATTGTTGTTGGTGTTAATGATATAGACCAAACTTATGATTCTACTTACAAGACTATATCTATATCAGGATTAACTGATGGCAGCGACACACAATCAACACAAAACGCCAGAAAGTATTTTGGTCAGGAAGGCATGTGGAATAAGGGCGACAAACAACCATTGGTTGAGGTTGCATTGATAGACAACACTACTAGGATTAAAGCTCCTATTTATAGTGGTTCATATGGCAGTGCTCTTACCTTACAGACCGTAACTACTGGTTCTACTACTGGTTTAGGTTACACAGCAAATACTTCTGATATGACAGGTATGGCTAATAACTGTACTTCTTATTGTCGTACAGGTGCGAATGCTGGGTTGTATAGAGTGTCTGATGATACTAGTACAACAGCTGTTACTGTTGACCATTCATTTCCGCATGATATTGCGGTTGGTGATACGTTTGCAAGGGTCAATGTGACTCCAGGCCACTGTGCAATGCAGACTGGCACAGAAGCTATTTATATTGAGAATGATGATGCATGTACCACTGATGGATGGGGTATTATAGTTGAGCATCTTGATCTCAGGGCTGCTGGCAAGGAACACGCTGTATTTAGATTTATACCAAGACACTTTGGTGGTGTAGATTGATTTTAACATTGATTAGATAGGAGACATAAGATGGCGAATCCATTAACGAGTCCTGCATTTGTGAAAATGTTGCAGGAGGACTTGCGTGAAGTTGAAGATGACGCAAGGAAATATAATGATTTAAACAGTAAAAAGGAACAGATATTTGATGTTATTACTGATTCTACGAGAGCGTGGGAAGAATGGACATCTGTATCTGCCCTTGGCGACATACCTAGTTTCAATGGTAGGTTAACCACATTGGGGATCACTCCAGGTTACTCTACTAAGATTGAATCTAAAGAGTATGCAGCTAAAACAGTTGCAAGTAGGAAGTTGTTTGATGACTTAAAGTATGACATCCTCACTAATCTTGCAAAGCAGTTGATTAATTCTGCTTACAGGGTTAGGGATAAGAATGCTGTAGCTATTTTCGGTAATGCTACATCTACAGCATTTGATTTCATGCCTAGTCAGGAAGAAGGAGTTGCTCTTGCAAGTAACAGTCACACGACAAAGGTTCAGGGTGTTAGCACTTCAAGTGGCTTTGATAACCTTGGTACTACTGCGTTTAGTGCGACTTCAGTAGCAGCAACAAGAATCCTTATGAGGAAGTTTAAACAGGCTAACGGTGAGAGAATTGACACTGGAGATAATTACTGCCTGTTGATTCCTGATGACTTGAACTTTAAGGCACAGGAATTAGTTAAGACAAGGTTTGAGCTTGACAGCGAGAATAACAATGTTAATATGCAGTATGGTTTATACCAGATTATTAACTGGCTGCGATTGAGCGATTACAGTACGACAAGCTGGGGTATGTTGGATATGTCCACAATGAAGGATAACTTCAAGTGGATACAACGTGCTGATGCTGAAACCAACAACACAGTGGACTTTGATACATTTGCATTAATGACAAGTGTATATGAACGACACGCTGGAGGTTTCATTGATTGGAGAAGTTATTTCCATCACAACGTATAAAGTTTAATTCTAACGGAAACTGGGGGCAGGGTTGTCCTGCTCCCACTCATCCGCTACTATTATTTATGGAGAAATAAAATGCCAAAGGCAAAGATTAAAAAGAGAAAAGAGAAAACAGTATCTGTTGATAAGAACGAACTTAAAGAGTTGAAAGAGTGTAAAGCGATTGTTGAAGAAGCAGAGAAACAGATTGATGGTGCTCCTGCAGGAAATGTGAAAGATGATGATTATACATATTTTGCTGATTTTGATAAGGGGAGTTCTATACCAGCATGGTCATTACCCAGAAACGTTGATATACTGGAAAATGACGTGAATAAACTGGGAAATATGTTAGATAATAAACAGATTCCCATTGAAGAAATACCATATCAAAGAGCAGATTATGAACAGAAAAAGAAAAGACTTGATGAGATTAAGGCTTCTAAGCCAAAGCTTACTGGACGGCAGAAAGATAGTCTTAGTTCAAAGAGAGATGAATTGGCTGGTGAAATAAACAGGGCACAATTTACCAGATTAGAAATGGAAAAAGGACTGGCAGACCCGCACGAAGAGGCACGTAGAATGACAGAACCGTGCGTACAGGTAGACAAAGAAGAGGCCAGGAGAATGGGTATAGAAGTGGATGCAAGCGGAAGGGTATCACGAAGTACAGCGGAGGGCATGTGGAAGAATATGTCATCCTTACTTGGCGACACAGCCCCGAATCCAAATGCAGAGATGTTAAGAAGTGACAGAGGGCGTTCTAAAGGGAACTCAATGGTTGTTCCTGTTAACATAGAAAACGGCAAAGTAATACATGGGGAATAAATATGGACGGAAGAGAGATGAAGTACAGGGTACAGTTAGCCCTGGATGAAGAGACGGATGGGAGTTTTCTTGATGAGAAGACCGTATATGATTATATAAATGAAGGTGCATTAGAGATAGCAAGAAAGACTAATGCATTAACATCTACTCAATCAATAACAACAGTTGCGGACCAGACTGGTTACACTATTAATGCGGACTTCCTTTCTTTATATCTGAAGGATAAGAGCGGTGATTTCTTTATTAAGTATAATGATGGTACAAGTAATCACTTTATAAGATGGGGGTCATACGAAGATATTGTTCTTTATGATGATACCACCTCTGTTCTTATTCCGAGTGGTTTCAGTATTACAGATGACCCTACTCTTGATTCCAAGGTTTCAGGAACAGAGACATCTGGCGGCACAAAGAGTTCCAGTAGCGGAGAGGCAACTCTTACAGATAGTGCAGCTGATTTTAGTGATGTAAGCCCTGGTGATATTGTTCACAATACGACCGATAGTTCTTCTGGCGTAGTGGTGAGCAAGACATCATCAACCGTACTGGTTACTGCACTCTTCCCAGACGATCCTAGTGCTACTACGGATAGTGATTGGGATGCGAGCGATGCTTACGTCATACAGCCACAGGGAAGGTTTAGAATTGTTCT
>CALBXV010000061.1 GCA_937890045.1 uncultured archaeon | reverse complement strand
TAGACGCAAAAAAATTGGATATTTCATTACAACCAGATAGATGGAAGTTTGATGAAAATCCATATATAATTTCAGGACCTTGTTCAGTAGAATCGGAAGAAATGATTGTAGATTGGGCAGTAAAGATGAAAGACGCTGGTGTTAATGCATTACGAGGTGGAGCATATAAACCGTGTACATATCCAATAACAGAAGAAGTAGGTAATAATGGTTGGAAAGAAGGATTAAGAGAAGAAGGTTTACTATTTTTAAGAATGGCGAGGATAGAAAGTGGATTACCTATAGTTTCAGAGATTATGGATGCTAAACAAATTAATGAATTTAGTATGGATTGTATTGATATAGTTCAAGTTGGAACTCGTAACTTTCAGAACTATACATTGTTAGATGCTTTAGGTGAGTTAGATATTCCCATTCTATTAAAACGTGGAACGTGGGGAACGATAGATGAGATACTTGGAGCAGTAGAGAGAATATTAGTAGGTGGTAATGAAAAGGTTGCAATATGTTTAAGAGGTGTAGTAGGGGCACCATCTTATCGTCACGTATTTCCGTCAATAAGATGGGCGCCAGATATAATGATGATACCTGCATTAAAAGAGTTATGTGATATACCGATTATTTATGACCCAAGTCATAGTACAGGATATAGAAACTTTGTTCCAGCAATATCATTGGCTGCTATGGCAGCTGGAGCAGATGGATTGATAATCGAATCACATCCTAATCCACCAAAGTCTATTAGTGATGCCGATCAAGCAATTACATTAGAAACTTTAACAGAAATTGTGGATAGTATCGGGTGAATAATAAGGATAAACAAAGTGGGAGAGTTAGAATTTGAAAGATTTAGATTTTTTATGGTCTGGTGAAGATTTTAAAATAAAAGATTATTATTTACCTACTGATTCTTATATAATTCGTATGACTTATGGAGAAGCTCAATTACTTAATAAATATTGTAAAAAGGCCACAAAGGGAATATTAGAAATAGGTAGATTTTTTGGAGGATCAACATATTTTATTGTAGCTAGTTCTCCTGAAAATATACCTGTATTAAGTGTAGATTTAAAAAATCATATTAAAATTTATGAAGATGAAAAAGAGGTCCCTCATAGGTATAAAGAATTGAAAAAGGCATATACAAGTGATGAGTATAAAAAAGTAGTTAATTATCTTAATGAAGCTCAACAAGATAAAAAATTAACTTTACTTAATGTAGATAGTAAAAAATTAGAGTTAAAGGAAGATTATGATGTGGTTTTTATTGATGGGGATCATACATACGATGGAGTAAAAAATGATGTAGAAAAAGTGTTAAGACCTTCAACAAAATATATTGTATTGCATGATTATTTTGAAATAACAAAAGATGGTAGTTATAAGAAATATGGAGTAAAAAAATATGTTGATGAATTAATATCAAGAAATATTTGTAAAAAAATAGAACAAACACACACAATGATAGTCTTAGAGAATATAGGAAATGAGGTTGATGATTAAATGCCAAAGAAATTAGATACAACATCAAGAGTTATAATTATAGGTAATAGTTCATCTATTTTATTGCATAAATATGGAGAACTAATAGATTCTTATGATGTAGTAATTAGGCTTAATAGATGTGTTACTAAAGGGTTTGAAAAGTTTATTGGTAATAAAATTGATATTTGGGCGACAACTCATGGCTCAGAAAGGTTTCGCAAGATGGAAAAATTTATACCAGAGAATTATACAGAAATAAAATATTTATGGAAAAGGACTTCAAAAGTAAATCCGAAATTACCTAAAGATTTTCCTAAAGTGAAGGAACATATAATGTATAAAGCTCCAAGTAATTATAAAAATTATTTTGGAAATTATTTGAGAAAGTTTGAAATAGAACATGAAGTAGATACGGGTTTATTAACTATATTAACAAGTTTAAAATTTTATACGGATATTACTGTACATGGTTTTACATTTTATACTGAACACAAAGACCATTTGGTAGAAGGATATTATAGGAGAAAAGAACTTGATGAAGGGGGGAAACATCCTGAAGATGAATATTGGTCTGGAAAAAGTAATTTGGAGTTTTCGAAGCCTCAAACGTCTGCATTTGCAAGTGAAGATAATGGTAGTAAAAAACGAAAACTTTTAAATGAATTGGTTACAAAAGGATTTCCTGAAGATGAAAATAAGCGCTTTATAAGGAAGAACTGGGATGGTATTTCCACTGAACCTATAAAAATTTTAAATAAAGATGAGTTAGGAAAAATGAACTTATCACATCCTGTAGGATCGGTTATAGTCATATGAACATACAAGGAAAAGTTTGGGGTAAAACTCAAGAGATATTTGCAAACAATAATTTTGAACTGCATAGGATTGAAGTAAATAAAGGTGGATTTTGTTCTAAACATAAACATATTCATAAGATTAATGCATTTTTTATTGAAAAAGGAAAATTAAAAATTAGGATATTTGAAACAGAGTATGATTTAGTTGATGAAACTATAGCATCTATTGGTGATTTGAGTATAGTTAAACCTGGTAAATATCATGAATTTGAGGCATTAGAAGATACTATATGTTATGAAATTTACTGGGTAGAGTTAAATCATATGGATATAGACAGAGAAACTATAGGTGGATTTCCAAAAAAATAATGCGTAATTCAATAAAACAGAATATCAAAAGGAAAATACCAAAAATAAATGATGTTAAAATTTATAATGGATTTCCTTTATTTAGTTTTGTAGAGTTAAATGTAAATGAATTGTGTAATAGAACTTGTGTATTTTGTCCAAGAGTTGATCCTAAAACATATCCAAATCAAAATTTACATATGGATTTAGAGTTGGTAGAATTGATATCTGTTCAACTTGAAAGTGTTGAATTCAATGGAATTGTAAATATAAGTGGAACTGGTGAAGCAACTCTAACTAAATATTTATCTGATATAGTTAAGAAGTTAGGTGATAAAAATATTCATACTGAAATTGTTACTAATGGAGATTTTTTGAAACCAAAACTTATTAGTGATTTATACTCATCTGGACTTAAACAGTTAGTGGTTAGTATGTATGATGGACCAGAACAAATAGAATATTTTAATAATTTATTTGATGAGTGTGGGATTGATGAAGATTTATATACATTACGAGATAGATGGTATGAAGAAGATGAGGATTATGGATTAATATATACAAATAGGGCTGGAAGTATGGGAGATAAATTATTATCACCACATGAAAGGCCTTGTTATTATCCACATTATGCAACATACATAGATTGGAATGGTGATGTTTTACTATGTTGTCAAGATATGTACAATAGAACTGTAAAATTTGGTAATGTAAAAGATAAACCACTTTTCGACATTTGGGTTGATAAACAATTGATGGATTATAGAAAAAAATTAAAAAATGGAGATAGAACTAAATCTCCTTGTTCAAATTGTAATGTAAATGGAATGGTTTTTGGGGAGAGTCATTCAAAGTTATGGTAAAAACTATAGAACGTAAGAGATTAAAATTTAAGGATGGTTATACATATCTTGGTAGAAATATGATAATGGATGAACATCCAGAACATATTTACGAATCTCTTTTGAGTTATTTTAAACAAGAAGATTTACATCAATATTCAGATATGTGGAAACCATATGAGAAATTAAGTAATTATTTAAATGTTTCAGAAGAGAAGTTATTAATTACAAGAGGAGTAGAAGGTGCTTTTAAACAAGTATTCGAAACATTAGTTGATAAAGGAGATTCAGTTGGAATACTAACACCGACTTGTGCGATGTATCATGTTTATGCAGAAGTTTATGGTATTGATGTTATAAAAATTCAAGGAAAAGGACCAGATTATAAAATTACTGTAGAACAAATTAAAGAAGTAGTTCCTAATATAAAAGTTTTATTTTTAGATAATCCTAAATTACATTTATCAAGTCATTTTACACATCAAGAATTGGATACTATTATAACATATTGTAACTCTTTTGGAGTCAAAGTTTTTCTTGACGAAGTTTATGTAGGGTGGGGAATAGATAGTTACTTACCCAATTTGAATAATCATAATAATTTAATTATATCATCAAGTTTTTCTAAAATGACATTCCCATCAATAAAATCTGGATGGTTAGTTACTAATAAAGAATTGAAAAAAAGAATTGAATCGTCAAGAGAATCATATGAATTAGATTATTTTGCTTGTAAAACAATAGAGTTTATTATTGACCATCAAGATTATATTAATGAGTTAAAGAAGAATATTTTAGATACTAAAAAAAGATGGATTAGAGAATTATCTAAGAGTCCAAGATTTAAAGTATATGATTCTAAAGGTTATGTTCTAAGATTGTATTCAGAGGATAAAGAATTGGTTAAAGAGGCATATGATAATTTATATAATCAAAAAGTAGTTGTTGGATTAGTAGATGATGTAAATTTAGTTTTTAGTGTAATTAATAATAAAGAAATTGAAGATATAATTTTCAACGTGAGTTTAGAATATGAATAACGATTTCGTATTTAAAGAAAAAAATGGCGGGTTAGAATTTATTGGTGATTTTAATTCAATGTATAAGAATATAGATGACCCTTGGTATCAATCTTGCCAAACAGAAGAACCAATAAAACATTATTATAAATTTAGTAGAGATAGATTAATAACTCAACTTAAAAATATAAATCCCAAGACTATTCTTGAAGTTGGATGTGGATTAGGTTATGTTACAGAGAATATACAAAGTTCTTTAAATTGTGATGTATTGGGAATAGATGTAAGTGAAGTGGCAATATCGAGAGCAACAGATAATTTTCCAAATGTTACATTTAAACAGGGTGATATTAAAAGTGAAAATTTTATAGTTGAAAAGAAATTTGATTTGGTTATATTAAGTCAGTTATTGTGGTATGTAATGGATTCAATTTCTAATGTATTTGAGAATTGTTTCTCGTTATTAAAATCTAATGGAAAGGTTGTAATAACTCAGGCATTTTTAACTTCTGAGCAGATATATGGAGCAAATATTTGTGATGGTTTTGATGGATTAATTGACTATTTAAATAGTGAGGATATTAATAATATGTTTCAAATTGAATATAAGAATTATGATGATTCTAATTCTTATGTACACAATGATGGATTAATTGTTTTAAGAAGGGTTTAATGAAATATTCAGTTATAATTAGAAATCGCAATGAAGAAAGATATATAGGGTATTGCATTCAATCCTTAGTTGATTTTTTAG
>CALBXV010000060.1 GCA_937890045.1 uncultured archaeon | reverse complement strand
TGGTGTAAATTCACCTATAAAATTTAGTGTACGGATGGTATCTAAAGAGGGACGGCGGTGGGAAAAAATTTAACCTTGCCAGAGTAGCTCAGTTGGTAGAGCAGGGGTTTTGTAAACCCCAGGCCGTTGGTTCGAGTCCAATCTCTGGCTCAAAAATAATTAAAAAAAGGCTTGACTCGTATGGTCCTTTATGCGTATGATCAGGTGTAATGAGAGGATATAAAAATGGCACATGAAACAGTAAGAGATTTTGTAAATTGGGAAGATGTCGCTGAATGTGATGATATAGTTGGTGCAGGAAAAGATTTTGATACCGCTATGTCAAATCTTTTAGAAAATATTGAAGAAAAATTTGTTAAATCATTTCCTAATCATTACTACTTTAACAAAAGGGATATGATATTATCACTTGTGGCTGGTAGGAAATTTGTTAAAGTAGTACACGATAATAGTGTTTGGGGATTTGTTGCTAAAGTAAATGGTTTACATAAAGGTGAACCATATGAAGTTGGTGATGTATTTAAAGCCGCTAGTTGGAAATCACCAGCTAAGTATGTACGGGGTAGTATTTTTGATAGTAATACTGATTGGTATCATTGGACAGGTCCTAATTATTTGAAATGAACTATAGTATAGGAGCAAATAAACCCAAACCTGAATGGGTTAAAAAAAATAAGTCTATGTATGGTAAGAGGATAAAACAACTTGAACATATAATTAAAGATGACTCATATATTCCAAAAGGAAGTACCAATGGTTATCATGATTTTATATATAGTATGTATCAGGCATTGGTAACTGGTAGAAAAATAACACCAAAGATGGAATCATCTATTACCAATATTGTTAAGAAATATACAGAACATTTTAATAAAGAAAAAGATCCTGAATATAGAAATGAAAAATTAAGGTATATTAATACTACTTTAGAAAAATTAACAGTTATTAAAAACAATTTAAAAGAAGCTAAATACTCAAGATCTTATACAAGTAATAGTTTATACTTCTTAAATTCTATCGAAACACAAGTAAAATCACGTGGTAAATTGACTATAAAACAGAGAAAAGCCCTTAATTCGATGAATTTACAGTTCAAAAAAAGAATTAAAAATAATGAAAAAAAGGCTTGACTCGTATGGTCCTTTATGCGTATGATCAGGTGTAATGAGAGTTAAGTCAATTAAAAAAGAAAAGGATAATAAATGAATAAAGTTGTAGTCAAAATCGAAATGTCGGGAAACCGATATAACGCTTTTGATTCTGATGGTAATAAATACACATCAGAAATTGGTACTGGAACACGTAAAAGAGCATTTGAACAAGGTATGGCTCTTGAACGTCGTGAAGGTAAAACTGGTAAAACCTATTGGTGGAAAGTTCCAATGAGTGAATTTGAAGTATCATCAGTTCCTGAGTTTGATGTTTCTTCGGTAGAAGTACCTGAAGAACATGGTGAGATGTTGAATTTCATTCATAGTTCATATAAACTGAAACCTAAAGGTTTGGTTATGAAGGAACTGAAGTGGAAATATTTAGTTCGTTCAGGTGTTAGAGGTAAGAACATTCTAATGACAGGTCCTGCCGGATGTGGTAAAACATTGGCAGCTAAGTCGTTAGTTAACGCACTTGATCGTCCTGATTTTTACTTTAATTTGGGTGCGACTCAAGACCCTCGTTCCTCTCTAATTGGTAATACTCACTTTAATAAAGAGACGGGTACTTACTTTTCAGAATCACTTTTTGTGAAGGCGATTTCGACGCCTAACTCAGTTATTCTGTTAGATGAGTTAAGTAGGGCTCACCCTGACGCTTGGAATATTTTGATGACAGTTCTTGATGAAGGTCAGAGATATCTAAGGTTGGATGAGGCTGACGGGCAGGCGACAATTAAAGTTGCAAGTGGTGTTACTTTTGTAGCGACAGCGAACATTGGTAATGAATACACTTCTACAAGAGTTATGGATAAAGCCTTAATGGATAGATTCATTATTGTAGAAATGGATGTTCTAAACTCTGATGAGGAATATGGATTGTTACAATATATGTTTCCTCATGTGGATCCTGAGTTATTGAAAGCAGTTGCTGAGATAGCTCACGCATCAAGGTCAGAATCAAAATCAGAAGCAGGTAGGATTTCAAGTGGAATTTCGACAAGAACTTCAGTTGAAATGTCTGGTCTTCTGTATGATGGTTTTGGATTAGATGAAGCGTCTGAAGTTAGTATCTATCCTCAGTATTCTGAAGATGGTGGAATGGAATCTGAAAGAACTTACATTAGACAGTTAGTACAGAAGTTCGTTTCTGATGGTAGTTCTGAAGACCTCTTTAATGAAGACGAAATAGAATCTACAGAAGATTCTGATTCTTAATAAGCTGGTAACTGGGTCATAATAATTGACTGACTACTAAAAAACAGCGCCCGAAATAAAATACATTTTCGGGCGTTTGTTTTATATTTATAGGAGACAAAGATATAAGGTAATTATAAATTAAATTAAAATATAGAATGATTTTACTCTCTCATTCCAACGAGCCCGTTCCTCTTATAGAAGTTCGGGCTTTTTTTTAATATAAAGAGGTTTTTTATGAAACAATTAATAAAAGATGTATTAGAGACTCAAGCAGCTAATCAAGTAAATCTATCATCAGATGCTGCACGTGAACAAATAGCTAATGCTATCTTAGCAAAGATAAAGAATAATAATACAGGTTGGACTTTGGATCTTAGTACTTTAGACGGCAAAGCAAAGTTAACACCCGAAGAAATAGAAGAGCAGAATTATAAAGAATTTTGGACCTGTGCAATTTGTGGTGAAGATACTTCAAAAGTAGATTATGATTATATAGGCTCAGGGACTAATCATTTAGGCTGTGAACTAAAAACAGAGCAAGAGATAGAAGAGTTTGTTGAAGATATAGATGAGCAAGCATACGCACAGGGACGTAAAAGTAGTTATGATGGAGATTCACTTCAACAAAAAGAAGATTTTGAGAAAAGATCAACCAAAGATAGACGAAAAGGTGATAGACGAGAAAAGAATTGGGCTCAAAAGAAACATGAAAAAAAAGTTTTTGGTATTGAAGATGAAGCATCAGCTCGTAGAACATCAAAATCATTTGAAAAAGGTGATGCGTCTTCAATAGCAACAAAAGCTTATGTAGAAATGACTGCTGATGGATTACCTCCTGGTGGAGACGCACAAGCTGTATTAGAATCGCATAAGTTAGCAGAGGAAATAGTAGATAACCAAGAAGGTAAATGGATTTATGAATCTCCTGATGGTGGTAAAACAGTTTTTCGAAGACCATTTGGTGATTATGATATGAAGAATAAAGAAGAAATAAATTGGGAAACGAAACAACCTACAGGTAGAATGTTTACTCAATTTCCATTTCCATCAGATGAGATAGTGAAAGAGGTGTAAATTGATGGAAAGAAAATATTGGTCTGATTATGATGTGTATATTGAGATGGCACATTCCCATACAAATAGATTAGAAGTAAGTTATTCGGGTTTTATAAGATTTAAAAAAGTAAAAGAAGTAATAAGTTCTATAGCAAATACAAACCCAGACTCTAAACATTTTTTATATGAAGGAGAAATAGTGCCAAAAAAAATTAGTCAAACAGAAGCACTATCTATACTTGATAATATTTATAAAGGTAAGTGGGATAAAACCACTGCGAAATGTATAAGAGTTGCGAATCAAGTAGGAATTGATTTAAGAAAAGAATAAGCCGAAGACTTTTCTTCGGTTAAACGGAGAAGAGTTATGGCTAAAAAAGTAGATGTTAAAGAATATCAATGTAAGTTAATTAAGGTTTTAGATGGAGATACTATAGATTGTTTTATTGATTTAGGTTTCAATCTGAAAACTAAAAAACGTATACGATATATGGGAATAGATACTTGGGAATCAAGAACAAGAGATTTAGAAGAAAAGGCAAAAGGTTTAAAAGCTAAAGCTCGTAATAAAGAATTATTAGAAGGTGGAGTTTTTAAACTTAAATCATTTGGTACAGGTAAGTTCGGTAGAGTGTTAGGTGAAGTGTTTGTGGATCCTGATATTGTAGGAGAACATATTCAAGAGTGCATAGTAAATGATGATAGTGATATTGATTTAGACCATGATGGTTGGGTAAGTGTTAATGATATCTTAATCGAAGAAGGACACGCTTACGAATATCATGGTGGTAAGAAAAAAGATTTCAAAAAAGAAATCAAAGAAGAAAAAGCTAACGCTAAATTAGTTAAAGGTAATGAAGTATGAAAACATTAAAATATTTTTCAGCAACTTGGTGTGGTCCTTGTAAGGCGTTTAAACCTGTTATGAATGAAATTGCATCAGAAGGGCATTTAGTAGAATTTATTGATATAGATAGATCACAGGATGTAGCATCAAAATATGGAATTAGATCTGTACCTACTGTAATAATAGAACAAGGTGGACAAGAAGTTGACAGATTTTCAGGTGCTTTGCCAAAACAATTAGTATTGGAGAAAATAACCTAAATGCCTAGAATTTTTGGTAATGAAGAACCTTCGAGAAAAGGTAAGCGTACAAGACAGGGAATGGGTAGAGGAACTAAGTGGGGAACTAAACCTGCTGGTAAAGGTAATAAGAAAGCATTAACCCGTTATAAGAAAAAATATCGTGGCCAAGGAAAGAGATAAAGTCGCAAATAGTTTATGGATAGGTGAAAAACTTTTTCCACAAAATATAATATCTATAAAATCTTTTTTACAAAATGGATTTGATTATAACTTATATGTTTATGATGAAGTAAAAGATATTCCATCAGGAGTAAATGTTCTTGATGGTAATGATATATTACCTGATTCTGCTATATGGTACTACGGCAAAGGATTTAATAAAGGATCACCTTCAGGTTTTTCAAATGAATTTAGATTTACTTTCCTATATGATATTGGTGGATTATGGACTGATACGGATATAGTTTTATTGAAAGAATTCAATTTAGAACAACCTTTAATTTTTATAAGTCAAGAAAATCCTGATCAAAGTATAATGGCAACTACTTCTTTAATATATTCAAAACATCCAAAATTAGAAATTTTTAAAGATGCTTTAAATGAAATAACTTTTAGAAATAAAGAAAGAATTAAACATGGAGAAACTGGTCCAGATTTACTTGATTATTTAGTAAAGAAATATCAATTAGAAGAATTTGTTTTAGGTTATAATGCGTTTTGTTCAATAGGTTGGCATGAAATAGATAAGTTAATTAATGGAACTAAACTTTCAGAAGAAGCTATAGGATTACATTTGTTTAATGCTAGATGGGAAGCTGATGGAATTGATATTGATAATTATAGTACATCTAAATCTATTCTTACTGAATTGAAGAAAAAGTATTTATGAAATTAAGTAGAGAGAAAAGAAGAGAAGTAGCATTATATCAAAGTGTTTATTTTTATGATAGGAATACAAGATTTAATACTGATATTCATCCAGATGAATTTTTTCATACAACTAAATTTAGATCTTATTTTGAGGATGATAATAGAATTGATGGTATTATTCCTATAAATAAAATAGAGCAATCTATTTTTTTTAAAGATAAATATTATTATCCTAAAACTTATATTAAAAATCCAAAGTTAGAAGGAATTTGGTTTATTAAACCAACGGATGGGTCTTGGGGTAGTGGTATTGAAATAACCGATGATTTAAGTTCAGTAAAAAATAATAAAAAAGCTATTTATCAACAATCAATTGTTAATCCTTTATTACATAAAAATAAAAAAATAGATTTTAGAACTTTTTTATTATTACAAACATTTGAGGGAAAATTTAGAGCATATTTTTATAAAGATTCTATGTTAAGATGGACAACACTTGATTATAAAAAAGATGATTTTACATTGGAACGCCAAATAACAAATTATCTTGCAGAAAGAGATGGTAAATTTTTTGGTAATACTATGGTTAGGGCATATTCTAAACACACATATCATTATTATAAAGAGTTACATGAAACTATGAAAAATGTTATTGTAGATATTTCAAAAAGTATTTTTGATAGAGTGAATAATAAAACACAAAGAAATATATTTCAATTGTTTGGTGTAGATTTTATTCCTGATGAAGATAAGAATGTTTGGTTATTAGAAATGAATGGTAATCCAGGTCCTTATTTACATTTAGATAGACCATTAACAAAACAATTAAAGAATTGGACTTTAGATATAGTTGAAGATATATTTGATTTAACAGTATATCCAATGTATTATGGAAGAAAAAAAAAGTTAGGTGAATTTGAATTAGTATTTGAAAAAGATTTACAATTTGAAAAATGGATAGAGGTGTGAATATTAACAGAAAAAGAGATAGAGATTTAGTAGATTATTTAAATGATCATTTTTATTGTAAATTAGGTATATCAAAAGTTCATGGTATAGGAGTTTTTGCATTAAGAGATATACCTGCTGGTATTGATCCGTTTGTTTTACCTAAAAAAGATAGGTTGGTTACAGTATATAAAGCAAGTTTGAAAAATTTAGATGAGAATATTAAAGAATGGTTAGCTGAAAAATTTACAAATGATGATAATGTTCAAACAATTTTACTTACTGATACTTTACAAAAACAGTTTAAATACTATTTTAATCATAATGAAAAACCAAATTTAGAGTGGAATACACCAAAACATCGCCATCCATGTATGCCACCTTGTCCAAAATGTGGCGGACAAAATTTTATTACATTACAAGATATAAAAAAAGATGAAGAAATTTTTGTTAATTATGCTGTTGACGCTAATATTTATAATTGACATATTTATACTTAGGAATATGGAGTTAATTAATGACATGGATTAATACTAAAACGGTATTCACTTGGAATACTAAGGACAAAAAGTACGAAGAAACTCTTAATGAGGGTTATGATTATACTGGTCCTACTGCTGAATGTTTTGGTTGTTTTATAGCAGGAACAGCTGTACCTACCTCAGATGTAACATATGAGTTGATAGAAAATTTAAAAGTTGGTGATACAGTACTTACAGTTAATACAAACACAAAACCATTCACATTAGAAGAAAATAAAATACTTGAAATAGCTACACCTGTTCATGAGAATATGGTTGAGATAAAATTTGATGCTACAAAGTTTGTAGATGGTATGCCAACATATAGGCTAAAAGCAAATGAATTACAGACAGAGGATTTAGTAAATACAAATACATTTGATCACCCATATCAAGTAAAAGATAAAGGTTGGTGTTCATATAAACCAAGTTTAACTAAAGAAACATATGATATGGATGTTGGTCAGCTTGAAGTTGGTGATATTTGTTATATGCTCAATCCTATAAAGCATAGAAGTCCTTTTGCTGAGGTAGAGATTCTTAGTATTGAAGAAAAAAATGAAGAAACCCAAACATATAACTTAGCTAGTGTTGAAAATAATCATAATTATTTAGCTAATGGTGTATTAGTTCACAATAAAGAAAGTTTGGGTGGTGAAGATATAACTATTTTAAGTAGTTCTGTTGACCACGCTGATGGAGAAGTACATGCTTCTATGTCAGTTGATGATAAAGTTTTAGCAGCTAGTATTTCAGGTTTACCTGATACAGATGTAGCATCAGAATTTTTATTGTGGGAATATACGGGTAGTAATATTGCTTCTCAAGTTACATTAGTTACTGCTTCAGTTGAATATATTATGTCTTCTTCTCGTAACAATTGGTTAAATATTGATTGTAAAAATGGTAGATCTGATACTTTTAGAATTACACCTGGACACCCATTATTAGTTAAGAGTGAAAGTTATGGTGAGGGATATGGGCTTCCTGATTCTACAGGATCAGCAGCACTTACAGGATCTGTTTGGTATTTTGATTATGCAGGAGACATTAGTACACATCATAAACTTTTAAGTTCTTCATTGGAAGAGGTAGACATTGAATCAATTACACCATATAGTGCGTCTGAATCGTCTAGCTTTTTTAGATTTGATATAGAACCACAGGATACATATTTCGTAGATCACATATTAATACATAATTAGAGGTTACATGATATTAACTACTTCTTATATAAGTCCACCTGGATTTGGTCATAGAATTTTCGTTTGGGAATATCTTTATTTAATTAATCAATATAATAATTTCAAATTTGATTTAGTTTTATCCGATAGTATTTATGAGGAAACTAAATATTTAGATTTTCCAAAAACAAAAATAGTATCGGATGATAGATATACTACTAAGAAATTTAGAGCGAAAAAAATCGTAGCTGAGATATTAGATAAACAATTAACTTCACACGACCATATGCTCAAAGATTGGGATTGTTGTTATTTCCATAACGAAAATATTTTTATACCTGATATAGATACTCTTAGACCAATTCAAGAAATTCAAATGAAAGACAAAAAACTATTACAGAAAATAAAAGATACTGTTAAAGATTGTATTGGAATTCATGTGAGACGGGGAGATTTAAAAGATGATGGTAGTGAGAATTATAAAAAATGGTTAAATAGAGATAATAACAATTGGAGATATGCATACTTAGAAGATAATTATTATCTTACAAGATTAGAAAATCATCCAAATAAAAAATTCTATTTAAGTTCAGATGCTACATTAGAAGAATTAAAATTTATTACAGATAACTATGATGTTATTATGAGTGATGATATTTTAGGAGAAAAAAAAGAAAGAATTAAATGGGGATTTAATGACAACTATTATATGCATGGTGGTCCTAAAATAGATTTACATTCAATAGTAGATTTGATGGCACTAACATATTCTAAAAAATTTATTGCAAGTAATTCTATGTGGAGTGAATTTATTTCAAATTATAAACAAGATAGTTGGAATAATACAGATACTATTTATCCAACAAAATGTTATAAAGTTGCACCAAGAGAAGGATTATATTATTTGGATTACGGATTTCCGTCATCTATGTTACGCTCATGAATTTATATAAATATCCAATAAAATTCGATCTAGATAAATTATTAAAAGAAAAAGATTATGCTGAATCAGTAGTTACATATGATTCGGGATTTAGAAATCATTGTATATCTTTGTTAGGTAGAAAAGAAGAAGAAATGGATTATGGAGATGATGATTTTGCTATGAATAGAATATGGAAAGATTATAATAGACAAGTGAATGTATTGTATGATACAGAAATCTTACGAGATATTCCTTTTGATAGAAAACATTTGCCTTATATAAATAGTGTACTTGATATATTTAATGAAGGAACTGAAGTTTTAGCTGCTAGAATAATTCGAAGAGAACCACATTCTTCATACGGCATACATAGAGATTATGGAAAAGGTATGGAAGAACTTGAAGATTCTAAGAAGTTCTCGTGGAGATTTCAGATTCCACTTATATCAAATAAAGACTGCTACTTAATTATTTTTAAAGATCATGTGGTTGACAAATGGAAAGAGTTATATGGTGAATATCAATTAGAAGATTTTTTAGATAAACCGTCTGATGATTTTCAGGTTCATTATTTAGAGGATGGTTATTTATATCACTTTAAAGTTTGGAAGTATGCACACACGGTATGGAATATGGGGGAAACAGATAGATATACATTAGTAGTTGATACAATACCAAATGAGTGGATAGAAAATTGGGCAAAGGAAAATTTAAATGAAGTTTTACAATGAATTTATATAAATATCCAATAAAATTCGATCTAGATAAATTATTAAAAGAAAAAGATTATGCTGAATCAGTAGTTACATATGATTCGGGATTTAGAAATCATTGTATATCTTTGTTAGGTAGAAAAGAAGAAGAAATGGATTATGGAGATGATGATTTTGCTATGAATAGAATATGGAAAGATTATAATAGACAAGTGAATGTATTGTATGATACAGAAATCTTACGAGATATTCCTTTTGATAGAAAACATTTGCCTTATATAAATAGTGTACTTGATATATTTAATGAAGGAACTGAAGTTTTAGCTGCTAGAATAATTCGAAGAGAACCACATTCTTCATACGGCATACATAGAGATTATGGAAAAGGTATGGAAGAACTTGAAGATTCTAAGAAGTTCTCGTGGAGATTTCAGATTCCACTTATATCAAATAAAGACTGCTACTTAATTATTTTTAAAGATCATATGGTTGGGTATACGAATCATCAAAGCACTGCTAAATGGAAAGAGTTATATGGTGAATATCAATTAGAAGATTTTTTAGATAAACCGTCTGATGATTTTCAGGTTCACCGTTTAGAGGATGGTTATTTACATCTCTTTTTAGCTTGGAAGTATGCACACACGGTATGGAATTGGGGGGAAACAGATAGATATACATTATTAGTTGATACAATACCAAATGATTGGACAGAAAATTGGGCAAAGGAAAATTTATACAATAATGAAATTTTACCTTCATAAAGATGTTTTATATGAAGACCAAGCTTGGAAAACTGTTAAGTTTTTGTTAGATGTAAAAAAAATATCTAATGAGGTTGTAGATATGCACAATATAGAATCTATAAAGCAATTAAATGTTTCAAGTGATGATATATGTTTTGCTAGATTTGGTCATCATTTTGATGATAAGATAGCAACTAATAAAGCATATGATGTATTAACTCAAAAATTTAATAAAATATATCCTTCAAAAGACGCATATTATTATTATGATGATAAATTAAAGCAATATGAATTTATGTTAGAAAATGATATACCTTGTTTGAAAACATATTATGTAGGTAGTAAAGAAGAGATAGAAAAAATAAATATAAAATTTCCTATAGTTACTAAAAAAACTTGGGGGGCTGGAACTGAACAAGTTAATAAGTGGGATGATTATGAATCTATTGTTGATAATAAAGATACTCGAAGTTGGACAGGGGGATCTATATATCCGTGTTTAGTTCAAGAATATAAAGATGTAGATTATGATATTAGAGTTAGAATTTTAAACTCTAAAGTTTTCTTTACTAAAAGGATGCACGATTTTAAAACAAAAAATAAAGATAATTTTCCATATGGTACAAAAGAGATTCTTAAAAAAGATAGAATAAAATATCATTTACCACCATATGAACTTCCTGTAGCATTACCAATAAATGATTTAGCAGAAGTAGAAGATATTATACCTATAGTAGAAAAATTACATAAGATTCAAAATGAAAAATTGGATAGTCATTTTATGGTGTGGGATATTCTTAGAACAAATGAAGGAATAAAAATTCTTGAATTTAGTCATGTTACAGCATATAAAAGTTTTCCACAAATTTATTATGATATAGAATATAAAGAAGCAAATAAATTAACAATAAAAAGTCGTGAACATTTTTTTTATTTGTATAATGAAATATTAAAAGGATTAGTATGAAGAAAAATATGAAGAAAGTTATTATAGTTGGTGGTGGATTTGCAGGCTACTTATCAGCGTTGTTTTTAAATAAAAAATTTCCTAAATTAAAAATTGATATAATAAAATCATCAGATAAAGAACAAATTTCTGCTGGAGAACAAACAGGCAAAGAACATCTACAATTGTTTTTTGAATCATTAGGAATTGAAGAAACTGAATGGTTTAGTAAAACAAATTCTTTTTTAAAATTAGGTAATTCTTTTGTTGGGTGGGGAAACCGTGAAAATTTTGATCCTCGAGTTGGTGGACCAGATGTAGTTAATCATAGTTTTATAATGGAAAATAAATTATATCCTTTACTTAGGAATGGTGGTGGTATGAAATCCGTAAAGGATTCTATGAAATATAATGATGAGCTACATACTGAATTATATCAAAATAGTTTTTTAGAAACACCCATAGATAATACGGATGATTATATAGATAGTCTTAAAAAACACTTTAAAAATAGTTTTTTTAATAGAAAGAATAATAGAGCCATAGCTCATATGCATGATTGGTTAGAGATAGGTAAATTTATAGAAACTAAGTTTGATGATAATGTTAAAATAATTACTGAACATATAACTGATGTGGTTGTAGATAAAAAAAATAATACTATAGAATATCTTGTTAGTAAAGATAGAGAAAAGATTAAAGCAGATCACTACGTAGATTGTACAGGTCTTAGTAGAGTTTTGATTTCTAAACTTAGTAAAGTTGTAGATCTTAGTGATGAATATCCTGTAAATAGTGCCGTATTTGGTCCAGTAGAATATATAGATAGAACTAAAGAGATGGTGCCAACCTTATATACTACTGCTCTTAAAAATGGTTATTCATTTAAAACACCATTACAACATAGGATAGGAACAGGATATGTCTATTCAGATAAGTATATTAGTAAGGATGAAGCAATAGATGAGATAAATGATTATTTGGGTGGTAGATTTAAGTCAGATCAAGTTAATCATTTAAAATGGACTCCATCTCATGTAGTTAAACCTTTTCAGAAAAATTGTAGCGCTGTAGGATTAGCAGGACAATTTGATTGTCCAATGGAATCTACAGTATTTACTAACATATCAACTGCTCTTCAACAATTAGGAAATTATTTAAATAGAGATAATAAATTATTATACACGAATCGTTCTGATATAAGAGATGAAGATATGTTAAATTATTGTAATACTTGGACTGAATATACTTTTCATAATACAAGACATTTTAAACAAATGGTGTATTATACTACAGATAGAGATGATAGCGAATTTTGGAAGAATATTAAAACACTTAATTATTCTGATATTTTTTATAAAAAATTAAGTTTCTTTTTAGACAATTCATTTGATTATATAATGGAAAATAGAAATAAGTTTCCTGATTATACTCCACCAACAAATTTTAATATTAATGAAGATAGATTTTGGAGATTGTTTCAAAAAGGATATAAAGGATATTTTAGATATATGGGAAGAAAAGGTGTAGGACATAGTATGATATTAGATGTTAATAATTGGTTAATAGTTCTTGCGTATAAAAAATACATTTAACCTTATCTAATTAGAAGAGTCTAATATAGTATGATAGATACAGAAAAATTTATAGAAAACCTACATAAAGAAATAAAACGTAGAAAAGAACGTAAGCAACGCATATTTAATACTATTTATTTAGTAGGAGTGTTTATCTTTGATT
>CALBXV010000059.1 GCA_937890045.1 uncultured archaeon | reverse complement strand
TAAAAATTTTAGTTCTATAAGAATTTAATCTAACTAATTTTTTATTTATTGAATTTATTGTATTAAATTTACACTCAGGATCAATAGTTAAAAGTACAGGCAACTTAGTTTCAATAACCTGAATTGAATTTGCTATTTTTCGTTTTATTTTAACTATCTTAGTTTTAACATCAAATTCAAAATCATGAACATATGTTATATGAGGTATAGTAACACCTAATTCTTCACTTAATGTTTCAGCAACTTGAGGTCCAACACTTCCGGTTTCACCATCAGTTGTTTTAATACCTGCAAATATAATAAATTCATTCATAGATTTTTGAATTTTAGTTAATTGATTTATTACTGTTTTTTCATCAATTATTTTATTAATATAATTTTCAATAAGATTATTTTTAATAATAGGTAATGAAGAAAAAATACTATTAGGAATTAAATTATCTTGATAAAGTTGTGTAGCAAGAGATTTAAGTTTAGGAGTATAATGTTTATCTTTTATAGTCTTAATTAACTGATTAATTGCTTTTTTATTTATATTTAGGACATATTTAATACCTAACGCTACAGCATATGCAGTGGCCAATGTATCAGCACCTGCCATAGCTCTATCACTAATTATAAAATTTTCATCAATACCTTCAACTTCAAAATCATATATTTTTTTCATTATAGGAGATAATTTAACATCTGGACCCATAGATATAGCGACAACTTTACCCCCAATTTTTCTTTTTACATAATCTGCTGCTTCAATAGCATGTTTATCATGCGGATTCATAACTAGAGACATACGTTCTCTATCAAGTCTACCACCAACTGAAACAACTTTAGTAGTTTTTTCAGGTACCGCTTTTAATATACTAATTGAAATCATTTTTAACCCTTAATTTTAGACCCAGAAGAAGTAAATAAATAATTATGTTAATAATTTTAATTTTTTAAGTTCATCAATAGTTTTTATTATTTCATTAACAGAATCATTAAATAATTTTTTCTCATTACTATTTAATTTTAACTCAATAATTTTTTTTACTCCATCCTTTCCTAGAATAGCAGGAACACCTGAATAAACATTTTTAAATCCATATTCATTATTTAAGTATGCGCATACTGGCAAAATACTATTTTGATTTTTAACAATAGATTCAAGCATTGAAGTAATAGATGCCCCAGGAGCATAATATGCAGATCCTGTTTTAAGTAAAGAAACAATTTCTCCACCGCCATTTCTAGTTCTATCTATAATTTGATTAATTTTTTCATTTGATAACAATTCATTAATAGGAATACCAGAAACAGTAGTATATCTAGGTAATGGAACCATTGTATCTCCATGACCACCCATTAACATGGCAGATATATTACTAACTGAAACATGTAATTCGTTAGCAATAAAAGTTTTATATCTAGAAACATCAAGAACACCAGCCATACCAAATACTTTATTTGTTTTAAAATCACTAATTGTATGTGCAGTATAAGTCATAATATCTAATGGATTTGTTACAACAATTATAATTGAATTTGGAGCATACTTTTTAATATTTTCAGTAACTGATTTCACAATATTTATATTAATTTTTAACAAGTCTATTCTACTCATACCTGGTTTTCTTGGAACACCTGCTGTTATTACCACTATATCTGAGTTTTTAAGATCAGCATAATTATTTGAACCAGTTAAGTTAATATCAAAATCTAGAAGTGGGCTAGATTCAAGAATATCTAATGCTTTACCTTGTGGTAGTCCTTCAACTATATCAATTAATACTATTTCATCAGCTAATTTTTTTTGGACAGTAAATAATGTTGCAGTAGCACCAACATGTCCAGCACCTATAATAGAAATCTTCATTTAACTAAATTTTATATATGAAAAGATTATAAAGTCTTTCGT
>CALBXV010000058.1 GCA_937890045.1 uncultured archaeon | reverse complement strand
TAAAGAAATCTTCACGAATACTATTCTTTAGTTTGTGGTCTTGTGTTCCCCAACCAGCCATTCCCATAAGAATGTATTCATCCTCTTGTGGTTTTAATCCTAATCGTTGAGTCATTGCACTATACCAAAGACCAAGTGAATTTGGATACTTTAAACTATATCGTTTTTCAAAATGTGAACCCCATGCATACCAAATACTACACGTCTCAAACTCACCTATTGCATCTATAACTACAATAGCTGATTCTTCATATGGACTCGTAAAGTAACCTGCCGCGGCGTGAGATTGGTGATGTTGGACATACTCTATTTCTGAATTACCAACAAAATCTCTTAAATAATAAGATGGTAAATTCTTACGAGAAAATACTTCTCCATATTGACCTGCTCTTAATTGTCTTAACTTTTTTAAGTATGGTCTTTCAAAATATACTACCTTGTCTGGTTTACCACCAAGTCTATAACAATCGGCAAATAATGCCGAGTTCAAATCTGAATCATTCTTGATTCCACTATATCTTTCACTATGACCAGCAAACAAAATCTCACCATCTTCTATCATAGTTATAGCAGCGTCGTGATTTAGCGCGTTTATTCCTAATATTTTCATATATTACCCTCTGAAAAATTATAACGATTTATTTTACATTTTAAATTTTTATCATCAACATTATAAAAATTATGGTTGAGTTCCCAATCTATAAAAACTGTATTTCTGATTGAATTCTTGAAAAAAGATATCAGAGATGATGTATGTGATCCAGATGATAAAATATGATGTTCAAACATCGACACAAATAATAATTTTGCATACCATATATATATTCCATCTTTAATATCGGCATTAAACTTATCTGCATATATATTGCCATGCGCTAAGCTCAACACATCCCCTGCATTCTTTTTCACTGTAACAGCTCGGAACTCACCATCGTTAATAAGTAAAGGTGACAAATCTAAAATTTTATATTTTTTCTTAAAATATTCCTTGAACCAGTGTCCCCAAAAATAATTATCAGTCATTATAACAGCATTATCTAATCCCATACTATCAATAACTTCGGCATACGAGTGCGGATGATTTCCACCAGCAATTGGGGGACCTGAATGTTCTGTCCAACCTCTAAAATAACACATAACACTATTTTTAAAATCAATATTTGATTCACTTATTAATCTATCTAAATAATGCTTCACTCCTTCTGATGGATTAAATAGTGACCTAACCCAACCATAATCTATTTCATCAAACTTTTGTTTTTGTATATCTTCCCAAAAATCCATTATTTGTTCATATGGCTCATATGGTGTTACTAAACAATTAGATAATTCTTCTATATTAGGATTAAAATAATCATAAAAAACATTTTCATCAGAATGAGGTAACAAAGAATCAGTATTGCTTGTGTGTGGCCAATGAATATTCAAATTATTCAAATAATCTAATTTATTTTTTTTATCTGTGAGTCTGCTAAATTCTTTTTGAAAATTCACTATGGTATACATCATTCTTTGACCTGATGACACATTTCTACAAATAATATCACTCATGCATCAAACTCCAATGTCGTTCTACTTCATCCATTACAAGTTTCATTTGATTATTACAAAACTTAGAAAAGTGATTAAAATTATATAATAATATAACTTTCATTTCCCAATACCATTTATCTATTTCTACTCTATCCATACTACACAATCTACCAACCTCATTTAATATCATATCCATCCTTTTATCTACATTTTCTTCTTTATCATAAGATTCATCAATGAATGGTTCAAAAGTTTTAAATCCATGCTTTCTCAATCTGGCAAGTATTCCTGTACTTCCCATAATCAAAAAAGGTTGTAAATGAATTATTGATCTAAACATCTTCTCGTCTAAATCAATTCCTTTATCAATAGGATTTCCTGCAATAAAATTAACAATAATACTAAAATATGAATTAAAATGTAATGGTGAATTAGATCTAAGTCCTGTATGAGATGAAAGCTCTTGCATACTCAAACTTCTATTGTTATATTTTTTTAAAAAAACACTAATATTCCCAAGTGTATTTGTATTATCATGTCTGGTAATATCTCCTCTCAACTCCTTATGAGTTTCTTCTGAACTATCAAGGTATATCCTTTTAAGTGGGTCGTTTGGTGAAGAACTTGATTCAGAAGCCTTATAAGATACATAACCTTTTTTGACATAATCATTATCACTGAGAAATTTAACCAACTTACTTCTATTTCCAGATTTCCAATGATGATTAAATGTAACAAAATGCTTCTGTCTAAGGTGGTAAAGATTATTTGTAAATGCACTTAAATAATAATTAAGTGTAAATCCTTTAAGTATTCGATATAACTGTAAACATATAGTATGTACTCTCAAAGATGATATTCCCTTCCACCAATTTGCTTTATTTGGTACTCCACATCCTAAATATGATATTCTATTAAGTGGAATATCTTTGTTAAACAACCATTCTAACACAAAATCTCTCGAAATTTCATTAGTATCATCAAGTGAATCATGATAAGAACGAAATATTACAGAACATCTGTTATTTCTTAAATCATCAATCATTTTTAAAAAAACTTGATCTTTTTTATTATACCATTCATCCCACCTTTTAATTTCATCAGTAAATGAAATAATATCTGATAAATTATACAAAATTACATATTTTTCATCTTTGGTAGGAAAATCATCTAAAAATTCTACATTATTTTCATCTACAAACTTATAAAAATACTCTGTATTAAATGAAAACAATGATTCAATACTTTGCTGCCCAGCAAATCTATCTTCTGTTACGCAAACCATATTTCCTGATGGCCCGTTTAGATTATCTAGCGTATTCGGAGCAAATGGTTTATATTCATTAGTACGGTATCGTGTATACAAAAATAATATTCTCACGTCAAACTCCAATGTCGTTCTACTTCATCCATTACAAGTTTCATTTGATTATTACAAAACTTAAAAAAATGGTTAAAATTATATAATAATATATCATTCATTTCCCAATACCATTTATCTATTTCTACTCTATTCATTCTACATAACTTATCAATTTCCTTTAATACCAAATCCATATCGTCAGGTCCCTTTTCATCATAACTTTCATCAATAAATGGTTCAAAAGTTTTAAATCCATACTTTCTTACTCTTTTAAGAATTCCTGAATTTCCTACTATTATAAAGGGTTGAAAATGAATAATCGGTTTCCAAATCTTTTCATCCAGATCAACTCCTGAATATGATTCTTCTAATCCAGTATTTGCTCCACTCGTACTAACAATATTAAAATATGAGTTAAAATGTAATGGTGAATTACTTCTCCAACCAGAGTGTGATGAAAGCGTTAGTGCATATAAACTTCTATTATTATATTTACTAATTAATTCTTTAGTGCAATTCTGTATAAAGGTATTATCATGTCTGGTAATATCTCCTCTCGGATCTCCATGAGTTTCATCTGAACTGTCAAGATACCTTTTTTTAAGACCAAGTGATGTTGAATGTGAATGATAAGGTTTATAAGATACATAACCTTTTTTTACATAATCATTATCACCAAGAAATTTAACCAACTTACTTCTTATTCCAGCCTTTGGAGCAGAATTAAAAGTAAGAAAATGTTTCTGTCTAAGATGGTATAAACTATTTACAAATCCACCTAAATAATAATCAGGTGTTAATCCCTTTACTATTCTATGCATATTTAAAGGCGGATAATGGACTCTAAAAGATGTTATATCTTTCCACCATTCTTTTTTTCTTGATGCTCCATTTCCAACATATGATATTCTATTAAGTGGAATATCTTTTGTCTCAAACCAATTTATTATTGATTCTCGTAATCTCTGAGACTCACTATCCATATTATCACATTCCGAATCATGTAAAGAATGAAATATTATAGAACATCTATTATTTCTTAAATCATCAATCATCCTTAAAAAAACTTTATCTTTTTTATTATACCATTCGTCCCAATATTGTAAAATCTCTTGATTAAAACTAACTATATCTGATAAATTCCATAAAATAATATACTTTTCATTTTCATTAGGGAAATCGTGTAAAATTTCTACACTATTTTTATCTACGAACTCATCAAAATACTCTACTCGAAAAGAAAAATAACTTTCTAAACCTTTTTCGTTATAATATTTATGTTCTTCTATACAAGCCCTATTTGAATTTGATGTGTCGTGTATATCACTTATAGTAAATGGCATATACTCCTCACTTCGTATCTCAGGTAGTAAACATAATATCTTCATCATCGTTCACCCAAAATTGGTATTATAACTTTTTTTGTAAATTCGCTCTGTGAATATTCAGAAGGATGGCCCGGATCTTCTTTTCCATTTCCCCAAGCGTGTCGTTCTCCCAAAATTACCCACTCTGCCAGTCCACCATACTCTACTTGTTCATCTTCATAAAACCACCAATTATTCCAATCTATCATATCCCATAAATGAGTTGAATTTGGATATATGTCTTTTAATAGCGGTGTATTTTTAGAAATTTTACAATCTATTTCTTTTGGCCAAACTATATTATCATGCCAATCATTATGACTCCAGCCCATACACCAAATATTATGTCCTTCAGCAACTCCACCTGTTGATGGATATCCTTTAGGTACAGTAAAACTATATTTATTAAAAATGTTTTGCCAACTCATAAACTTATATTCAATATTTTTACTATCAAGATACCATTGTAATCTCAATATATTTTCAAGACTTCTAACAAAAGATTCTTCCTCTGTATGGAAAAATTTAAAATACATATCAAACAACCTTACAACAGGCTTATTTTCCCATTGCATACCACGAGTAGAACTTTTTAACCAACACGATTCTTTAAATGGAATTCTTCTACCACCATTATCTATAAAAATAAAATTTTCTAACCAATTCATATCATTACCTTCTATATAAAGTTTATGCATTGGTGTTTCTTTTTGAGTAGATAAAACCTCATATCTATCTATTCCTGACCACATCACAAACACTTCAATATCTTCAGGTAATGTACCTCTGTTCAATATATCTTCAACTTCATAAATAACACTACGAGATATAAAAGCTTGTCCTGCTCCAGGACTTCCTATATTATGTACCCAACCATATTTTTTTTGATTAATATGATATGGCCATGATTTTCCACAATTTGTAAAACTGCATCCAGCAGTTACAATATGTTTATTTAATACAGTTTTTATTTCCATTTATCAATATCACCTAAAAGAATTTTTTCAGTAAATAATTCTCTATTTTTCATACTTGGATGTTGAACATCATCTTCAGTTGACCACGGGTTTTCTCCTTCAAACAAACACCATTCAGAAATTCCGCCATTTTCAATATAATCATTTTCATATAACCACCAATTATTCCAATCTATTATATCCCATAAATGAGTTGAATTTGGATATATGTCTTTTAATAATGGCGTATTCTTTGATATTTTATTACTTAATAAATTATTTTCACTAAGATAATTCCACACTACCCCAGAATCTACCCCATCTGGTTCAGATATAGTTGCCCCCTTATAATAATCAACTGAATAATCATTAAATATATTTTCCATTAATATCATTTTATGTGTTATTTTATTATTCTTAAAAAAATGTTGAAGTGTTAAAATAGACTCCATAGTTCTAATAAATGCAAACTCGTCTGTTTCGAAAAATCTAAACCATTTTTTCCAAATAGGTAAATGAAACCAGCCTGTTCCAAACAACCATCCAGATTCTTTAATACCATTATCCCAATCGTCCCAATTAACTATTGGAGTTACTTCTGCATTTTTTACATAATCATCATATTCAATAGTTTCTTTTTTTGTAACAAGTTTTTCTACTCTATGTAATCCTGACCATTGAACTATAAAATATAAATTTTCATAAGTCTTATATTTTTTAAAATGCCTATATGATGCCCAAATTACTGATCTCATTATATGCTCATTCCCACACGAATGTCTAGCCATACTATCAACATTAATATTATATTTTTCCTGCAATATTTGGGGATAAGAATTACAACTAAAACTACAACCCATTGTATTAACTACTTTATTCATTTTACTTATATATAAATGGATCTCTTTTTCTTATTCTTTTTATTTTCTTTCTATACATATGCCACGATTTTACTTTATACCATAAATATCTAAAAAATTTAATCATATTAAACTCCATTCCATTCTTCTATGAACAAACACACAACCTTTTCTGTAAACTTTTTATGTGCTTCTTTTATTGGATGATTATGTCCAAGTATACCATCTCTTTCATCCTCTGAATATCCACCTGGTACATTTTCCTGTATCCAATTTCCTAATCCACCATAATTTTCATCCGAAAACCACCACTTATCCCAATCTATCATATCCCATAAATACTTTAAAGTAGGATAAACCTCATAGATTATCTTTGTTTTATCTTTATCATAATGATTATCTTTCCAAAATTCAGAATAATTATGGTAAGCCAATGTATTTACAAATGTAAAAAAACAATAACCTATATCATGTTTTTCTAAAAACCACTGTGTACGTAAAATATGTTCCATTGAAATAATATAACTTTGTTCGTCAGGTATTACTTTCCACCACTCATCACTAAAATTAGTCCATTCACCCATTGGATCATCATCACTGTAATAAGTATCTCTACGATTACTTTTTAATTTATAATGCATATTTACACTTTCACTATTAATCAATATATCATGTCTTTGCATTCCAGACCAACAAGATAAAACAAAAATATCATTTGATTCTACGCCATCATTTAATAATTTTTGTACTGATGATATTATTGTTCTACTAATATAATCATTTCCTCTTGCACACGCACCAAGTTTATATACTCTCATATTTGGAAAATAATCTTTTATATAACGGGGCCAAGCTCCCATATTAGCATCAGAATAACTACACCCACTTGTTACTATATGTTTCATAATATTTTATTTTCCTCTATATATTTAAAAATTACATCTGACCATTTTTCATGCCCTAACTGACTCGGATGGCCTTTATATCCATCTTTTCCAAAATATTTTTTGTCATTTTCTAAGAAAAGTTGTTGTACTTCTTCCATAAAATTACTTTTATTTTTCTCTTTTATCAATCTAGTAATAGTATAAATATTTTCTTTACCCAATAGATATAATTTTTCAAATTTTTTGTTGTTAAATGCCGATTCAATATATTCAATAGATGCTGTTTCTGGACCTGCTAGTGCATCAAAAAATACATATTTTATATTATATTCTTTAAAAAAATTCCTCAAAGTTATCTGATAATTTAAAGTTCGTATCCAATATTGATAAAAAGAATAAAATTTTACTAAATGTTTCGTTTTTCTTTGCTCCAAAAAATGTGATGCATAATATGTCTGAAATTTACCTTCTAGTTCAGCATAAAATTCAAAACGATAAGAATCTGTCCACCCTACAACAAAAAATAAATCCTCAATATTTTTCTCTGATAACACAATTTCAATTGACTTTCTCCACATATATTCATTTGAATATCCTGATCTTCCATAATCTAAATAATCTAATTTTAATAATTTTGATAAATGATATCCCCAATTTCCTGTTCCTTTAGGAAAATCTGAATATGTTCCTTGAATTGTACCATCTTCCAATGTCTTTTTCTTACACATATCCAAAAAACTACATCCAACTGCTACAAGTTTCATACTATTTATTTCCTAATACTGGTAATAATACATCATCTACATACTTTACATTTCCTTCCCAAATAGGATGGTTTCCATGTAAAAGAATATCATTTTGAATATTATGTTCGGCAATACCTCCCATACTAACCTCATCATCCTCATAAAAAATAAACTTAGAAAAATCAATCATATCCCAAATATGTTTCGTTGATGGATAATAATCACATAATAATTCTACATCTTTTGATTTAAAGGTAAGTCCTCTTGAACCACCCTCACTAATAAAATATTCTATCGAATTATTATCAAAGTAATTATTCCTGTCATGGAATATATTTTGCCAAACTACCATCTTATAATCTATACCATACTTTTCAAAAAATAATTGTGTATAATAAATCATATGTAAAGTATTTAAAAAATGTTGTTCTTCAGTATAATAATATTTATAGTAGTTTTTCCAATAACCACCATGTCCCATCAGTCCACCACTCTTTATCCAAGTAGAATAATTACCTTGAGGTACTCCTAAATACCCATAACTTGTTCCCTGAAAAAAACAATTGCTAGGATTTGTTCCTGAAGGTTCTTCGTCTACAATATAATCATACTCTACTGTATCTTGTTTATTTATAACAAAATCCTTACGATTAACTTCTCCCCAACTAACAATAGGTAAAATATCTTTAGGATTTATACCACTATCCAATAGTTTTTTAACTGCAAAAATAGTATGATTGTGAATAACTTCATTTCCTGATGCACCATGTCCCATATTCATCAATTGACGATTTAATTTTTTAGCTAAAATTTCAGGCCAATTAATACAAAAACTACATCCACTTGTAAACAAAATTTTCTTTCTTTTTTTCTTCTTAAAATCAAAGAAATCAATTTCTTCACGAATTTTATGTTGCATATATTCGGTAGCCCCCCAAGCATTATCTTCAAATCCCCGTTTTTCTATCCATTCTTTATATGAAAGAAAATCACTCATATCCATCTCCTATTCCAATATGAATTACTTCACAATTATCTTGTTTAGGAATATATCTCCAAGGATCAATTATAATAGAACCTTGATTATATTCATAAGAAGTAAAATCAGGATGTTTAGTTCCAATAAAATAAATCATTGGTTCTTGTTGAGACTCATTCTCACTATCATCAACATATGGATCCCACATATCAACTTCATGTCCTCTTTCTTCTAAAATATTTTTTAATAAAATAGACGGACTTCCTGTTGTAATGTTAGTTTCTGGTTTAAACGATTTACCAAGTATTAAAATTTTCTTATGGAAAATTTCTTCATTTATTATATCAAATCCTTTAATATGTTCTTCTATCAAATCAGCTAACCAATCAGTTTGTTTTTCTCGCTGTTTCAT
>CALBXV010000057.1 GCA_937890045.1 uncultured archaeon | reverse complement strand
TTGAGGTCGTTTCCTGTCCTTCTGTAGTCCGCCTTTCATCAAACATTTCAGTCTTTACACCACCCCAGGTCCTCACTGACATACTCGTATTTTCAACAGTTTTTATGAGTCCTTGAGCAGCATATGTTTGTTCAGCCATTGTAGTACAAACTCCAATGTCATTGGAAGAACTATCAATAAGTCTAAAGAGCCGTTCACCAGTTCTAAAATTTAATATGTCTGTTGCGGGTATAGCAAATGTTAGAGTGATACTGCCGACTGAATTTGTTCTAAGTTCACCACCTAGAGCACCACCAGCTGGTGTACAATATGCATTAATATCAACTTTATCAAAGAAGGCATAAACCCTTGTATTTGGTCTCATGCCATGAGTTGTAATAGTAACATCTCTAGCCCTAATGAATGGAACGATACCAACATCAACAACTCTATCACCTAAAGATCTCGTAATTGTTTCAGGTGTAAAAGAAAATCCTTCTCCTTGACGTTCTTGTTCTAAATAATTTTCATAAGATGTAGATATCCCTTGAGGTGATGCAACCCAATATCCTCTAAACATATTACCCATGACTGCTGTACTTATCCACCTATTCTTCATTATAACACTAGAACTTTTGACCCTTGTCCCGACGTTTATGGTTTCCCATTCATTCCAATTTGCTCCATATCCTGATGCCATTAGGCTATTAACTGTCTGACCAAGGAATTCCCACGCATCATTATTACCAGCAAAATTGACTAATACATCTGGCTGCCGGGTTATATCTATCCATTCGTCTGAGGGTGGATCCAATTTCATTACACCAAACCATTTGATAACATCAAACGGATTTACATTAACATACGTAGAACAAAGTGGTTGTGTAATAAAGGTTTCAGTGGAATATGGAAGTGTAAGAATATCGCCAGTTAATTGTATACCTGTACTTTCTGTATTTGCATATGATAATGCATAATTCCTTGTTAAAAATGGTGCTACTAATTCTTGCTTTTCAGAGTCAACAGCAATCCTATAATCCATATTTCTTACGTCACCGATATTGTGACCAGTAAACTGGTCTACAAGAATACCATTCTTAAACCTATCTAATCCAGCTGAATCTTGTACAATCATATTTTTTGCACTATCTTCAAGTAATGTAAGTGTGGTATAATATTCCAACCTTTCAACTCGGCGAACAATATCACCAATCATCCTCATAGTGTATCTTGGGTTACCAACAAACCTTACTTTAATGTCTTTTGCATTGAATGTATATGCCGGTACAGCAATATGATATAGTACCATAAGTCTTTCTTCTGAAACATTAGGTGTTTTTGGACTTGGAGAAGGAATTCCCCGTGTAAGTCCTAATACGGCAGATGTATCCAGAGAAAGAAGATCACTTCTTGGAAGATAGGCATCAAAATCTGTTTGGACATTTGTGCTATCATCTGGTATTTGTATGTTTTCAAATGTTGTATTACCGTCGGCTCTACGGGGTCTGAAATCTAGACAATCTCTCAATTCAACTTCTTGACTGGTGGTAGGTGAAACATATGAAGGAATATCACCGTATGGGATACTATATGAATCAACAGAGCAATAACCTGTTCCCGTGTGTGAGAAGTTATCGTACACAACTTTAATTTGACCAGTAGGAGGAGCAGATCCATACTTTAATGTGATACTGCCATGGTCATAAAAACTATCGTTTTGGCCACTACTCCAAGTATAATTATTATTGACATTCGTATTACCTACATCAAGTGATGTAATGGTTCCATTTGCACCAGATGTTGCACCTAGTACAACTTCACTATTTGCAAATGTACCATAATTAGCAACATATTCGAGGGTAGAGTTTCCACTGGTCCATAAAATAACATCACCATTAGCATTAGATGTTGAACCTGTTATGATTTCACCTTGCCCGAAAGTTCCTGTAACAGTGCCAAGTGTAAGTACGGGTGGGACAGGAGTAAAAGTGGTGTTTGCTCCTGTGTATATACCTTTTAACTTATAAATGTCTGAAGCAGGAATAGTCTCTGTTGCAGTTGCACTCGTATTTGGATTTGTAATTACATGTACTTGGTTTATGTTTAGAGTTTTTGATTTTTCTTGAGCAACATTATCTTCTATAGTTGCAATAATTGTACATTCAAGACTTAATGAAGCATTAGATAAGTTAAACGTTGCTTGTGTAGAGGGACTAACTGTGATTGCCCGGCCACCAGTGTCCATATATAAAACATCACCCTTATTAATAGAACCTGCTTCTTCTTCGGCAATGACATGATAATATGTTGCCTTATTTGAGTTGGATAATGCTCCAGAACCATAAAATGCTTCAGAAGCAGCAGCTGTTGTTATAGTTGCCGTACCTGAGGTAAATGCAACGTCTTTAAAGACTCTACGGAATCTATAATTTGTATCTACATTACCACTGGCATCACGGATTGTTTTGATAGTTCCATACGGTAATGGGTAAACAAGCTTATTATAGTTAGAATCAAACAATAAAGAATTGTTATCACTATTTTGCCCGGTTACAGTTTCAATGTCTGCTTTACCCGCTAGGGTGTTATTATACGGCCCAACAAACAATCCATTAACTGCGGCAAATTCATTACCTCCAGTATATGAAGCATTAAAGAGGTATCCTCTATATATATACGGGCCCGCTGCAGAACCACTCTCATATGTAAGCTGTCTTATTCGTGCAGTACCAATTTTTGTGTTTGCATAATTTGAGGAACTAGAGCTATCAATAGGCGCTTGGTCAAAAATAACAGTTCCGTTTGCACCAGAGGTCAACCCCGTTATGGTTTCACCATTTGCAAATGCGGTTACTGATTGAGCATTAACACTAAGAACATTATCTGAGGAACTCCAGTACATAACTTGTGCATTTGCACCGGATGTATTGCCAGTTACAACCTCACTTAATGTAAAGTTCCCCGCCTGTGGTGAAGATGTTGAACTACTGAATGTGATTCGTCTGTGGGCTGGAGCATTATGAAGGTCAACTTCTTCCATAGCAGTTATATCAAACGGTCCTTCGACACCAGTTAAGAGACAATAATTTCCATACTGAGCAAACGTATCAATGTTGTTGTAAGCTTGGGTAGTCCGAGCTTTTAGAACATCCATATATGTGGTTGCATAGGATTCTATTTCTGTACCATAGATAAAACATTTACACGGTTCAACGGCCATAGAAAGTAGTTCGGTGTTTCCTCCTATGTGGTCTTTAAAATGAACCACAGGATGTGTAACCGTATATGAACCTGATTCATCATAGGTTCTGCGGGCCATAGTTTTTCCTAATTCCGAATATTCTGTGTGTTTTACAATATCATGAACATAACCGTCCTTAACTGTCATCAGGCTAATAAATTTAGTATCTGCGTCCCCTATATCTTTAGACGCAAGTGTGAGGGTGATTTTGAATCTATCACTACCAGGAGCAGCATAATTGTATGCACCCTGAGCAGGGTCAAGTATCGTAGAATCGTCCCCCGAATTAATTGTTTCTTCTGTTACAGTCCACCCAACCTTTTTAGTTGGTCTATCCGTATATTTACCTACAACAACTTGTTGTTTGGTGTTTCGCACAAAAAAGCCATCAATGAAATATACACCAGCTTCTACACCAACAACGAATGAATTTCCTGTTGGTGTGGTTGTTGCTGTGTTAGCAAGATTTGTTAATGTTCCAAATTCTCTAATATATTCATTAGCAGAAAAATTTGTATCTGATAGTAATCTTACATACAATGTGGGAGGGTCACTATCACTAGCGGCTGTGGATAATATACAAACACCATTAGCACCAGATGTTGCGCCGAAAATTTTCTTGCCTTCCAAAGTGGAAGGAACTATTGTATTCGCACCTAATGTAGGTTGTAATTTGATATAATTGACTTTATTATCAAGTGAAACGCCACCATCAATCAGAGGAGAACCATTCTCAAAAACGTGTCTACCAAACCTATTAAACTGTTCTTGTAGAATGGTTTGGAGTTGGGTTAGTTCTCTTGCTTGGACGGCTTTTCCAGGTCTGAATAATACACGATGGAAATTTTTGTCTTCATCAAAGTCATCGTAATACGGATCTACATTAAAATCTGTGTCTAGGTCTGCCATTTATTTTGTTCCACCTTTAGAATTGTATGACCAATTTAACATCTTCTATCTGGTCGGCTGCCCTACTAATAGGACTTCTATTTTCAACATACAGAATATCACCAGAGAATTTTTGAAGCTCACCAATTGTGTGTGTTAGGACATTTGCGGTTGCAAGGGATGTGTTGCCTGTAACAGTTTCACCAGCAATAAAGAGACCATCTTGTGATGTGACCTTAATTTGTGATGAATTGGCTTGCACGATATATGCATTTGAAGTTGTCGTTCCACCATCAACCCTTTCATCAGTAACAAACGTGCCTGACACAGCATTAAGGCCAAATGTAGTTGTTTGGTCATAGGTTGCTCCATTTGCAGCTGTACCACTAGCGAGTAATGGGTCCCTGAGTAGTCCAATCTTTCTGAAATCGTTAGAGGTTGTAAACTTACCACCCTCATCTTTGTCAAACTTACAGTTTACCATGACGTTAAACCCACCAAGTTCAGCGACAGCATCCTTACCGTGACCTGTTTTCGGTGCAATATAAGCAGTTGCTGTCACACCCGATGAACCGTTGGCACTAACAACAACGTTTGCTTGGGAATAATCTTGACCAACAGCAGTGACAGTCATAGAATATACTGTATTAGAGGTTGTGTTCATGGTTGCGATTGCTGTAGCACCCGTTCCATCACCCTGAATCACAACTTTTGGTGCAACTGAATATGTGGTTGTTCCGTCTAACCCCGTTAAAACAGCAGATGCGAGTGTCGCCACCTTGGTCGAACCGACATAGTTGATGACCTCTTTCTGTTGGCCCGAACCCGTACCACCTGTTGTATAGAACATACTGCCATTGTATAAGTCATTCACAGCAGATGCGCCAGAAGCAAGTGTGACTGTAGTTGTGTTTCCAACAGCATCGAGTGTGCCTGTGTGATAATTGTTATAGGTAGAACCACCAGCAGTTACGTCAACAATGTCAATAGAACCGTTGACTGCGGCTTGCTGGACACTCCACTGGTTAGAGCCATCGTTTGCTGATAGGGTCTTGACAGGGATGTATGATGCTGTGTTGTATTTTAATACGTCAGCGGCCGATACAGTATACATATATTTCCACTTGTATCCATCAGCAGTCGTTATAATGGAGGAAGAAGTACCTGACGGAGTTGAAGTAGAAAGACCACCATTGTTGTTGAACAAGCACTTATATACATGGTAATCACTTACCATCGCATAAAAGTTATTGGAAAATAATGTAGAATTGGTGTCTGAATATTCTGTATATAAAGTCCCTGAAGTCCAATTCACTCTTGGTATTACGTATGACACATCACTGGCTTCAACCTTCTTACATGATAACATGTCACGCCAATGGGCATACACGGTATTGGCAACTGCATCATTAGGTGTTGGAGGACTTGCATCATTGGTCCAAGCTTTCACACCTCCAATAAACATATACATTCTTGTAGGTGCAGCTTCACCAAAGGCTTCTTTGAATTGGTCAGCGTTATTTTGTCTGAATTTATGTGTTACAACTGAAGGCATGGCTAAAAGGTTCTCCTGTTTATATTGTTACTATTTATACATTTTTTATCTGTGTTACAAAACATTTCTCTTGTAAATCTCACCGTCTGTTAGACCACCTTGATAGAGACCATATACATCAAGGATTGAATTGGCCCAAGCTGTACCAAGTCCAGTAACGACAAATCCTTGGTCTGGATTAACATCATCTGGATCTCTAACCATGATAAAGTCACCACTTGAAAGGTTTGCAGAGAACGCCGTCCCTGTTGCTACAAAGGCTGAATTGTCACTGAGGGACCCAGAGGCAACATATTCAATACCAGCAATAGTGTTACTTTCGTATGCACTGATAATATCGGTGTAAGCGGTTGTGATTACGTTTGCGGTACAACCAACTATTGGCCAGTAGATCATAGAGGTTTCATCTACCTGTTCCTCAACCCGGTCAAAGAAGCCAAGACCATCAGTTAGTGTTGAATAGATATTAGCTGCTTCTAACTCTCGACTCATAAGAAGAAGGTTTGCATTGGCACTGGCACCAAACCTATACACTGGCAATTCAGTGGTCATGCCCCACCGTCTAGGTCCATAGTTAAACATACTGGTCAAGGTCGAATACATGTTTGCTGCTTCCATATTACCACCTATGAGAGCAAGGTTCGTGTTTGAACTGGCACCAAACGAATCAACATGGGCTTCAGTAGGCATCCCCCACCTTCTTTCTACTGTGGTAAAGATACTACTTAGTGTCGAATACACATTTCCTGCTTCCATCGCATCAGATGTAAGAGTAAGGTTTGTGTTTCCACTGGCACCAAATGAATTAACTGGTGCATGGGTGGGTATACCCCACCATCTGACATCGTAACCAAGCGCAGAGGTTACGACTGAAGAAGCGTTTGCAGCAGCTAGGTTAGCACTTAAACGGGCCGTCACCGTATTTGCACCATCTCCAAATGTTGGTCCAACATATACATCGGTGTTCCATAAAGCATCAAGGAAGTCAACGTTTGTGTTTTGGGAAACACCGATGTTTAGTCTGGTGTTGGCAAGACCATTGATGATGTCTGTAATTACTAGCTGACAAACACCGATGTTTAATCTGGTGTTGGCTAAACCACCCACTTGGTCAGTGTTCGTATTTGCAATAGCACCTACATTCAGCCTGACATTTTCCACACCAGCTATTGTATCAAAATTTCTTGAGACAACATCTGTTACTCCTGTCATGTCAAGTGCTGAAAGTGCTAATTTAATTTCATATGATGTATTGATAATAGTATTTGCGGCAACTCTAGCTGATACTTGAGCAATAGCAGATTCTATAGTGAGCAGCAATTCATAAAGAGTGAATACTGATGGTGCTAAGTTAATCGTATCAACAGATTTGACCTTACTGAATAGTGCAACACCAGCTGGGTGTAGCAACTTCTTAACGATGTCTCTGAATTTGTTGATAAACTCACCGGTCTGTAACTCGTATGAAAACTCTTGGTAGTAGAGGTTGTCTTCTAAGTATTTGTCCCATGACAACCAACCCTTGGTTCCAACATATTGTCCCGATTCAGTAAAGTTCGCGCCACTCGCAGTAACGGTATACCCATTTGTAGAAGTAACCGTTTCAGCGTCTAAGAACGTTCCATCAATACTTGTTAGGAGTAATTCAAATACTTCAAATCCAGAGTCCAAGATTGTTTTGATTACCTGTTCAACAACGGCAGTGGCACCAGATGTCCCACCTGTAATTTCATATCCTTCCATGTTGTAGGTCGTATCATTACCATTGACTCTCAATTTCTTGTCTATTTGCCAACGACCATCAGAACACCTGAGTATATCTTCAGCAGGATAATAGAACTCTACGTCATCGTCATACAAGATTCTGAATAACAGTTTGTATGACTTCTCAGAGCCTCTAGCCCTGTAGAACGATTTGATGTTTTTTGCTAATAGTCTTTTGTCTGCTAGAACATTTTGTGGTATATTTGCCATCAACTCGTCGTGGAAATATACAACATATTGGTCTAGTGTCGCATCAATATCTCTGTATGAAAGTAGACTCTTGGTCGCATCAGTAACTTGACCAGATTCTTCCATCCATTCATAGTATGCTTTTACGAACGCTACTAGGTTTGGTCCGTCTTCTCTAACAAAGTCAGGAAATTGTTGTTCTATAAGGTTGGAATAATTTTTATTAACCATTTTACATCAACTACACTTCTCTATCTTCGGTTGTAGTTACTGTAGTATCATCAATTTGGAGAATTTGGTCCCTGACAGGTGTGATGTCTTTATTAACAGGTTCAGCAGAGAGTTTAATCACTCCACTATTATCTACAGCTGTAGGTAGGAAAGAATTGAGAGTGACTGTACCTGCTGCATAATCAATAGTACCTATAGCATCAGCAACGATAGCGACTGAATCTCCTGAAGTTCTCACAACCTGCATTATGTTATTAGATGCCGCATCTCGTAAATATGAACTATACCCCTCATATGTAAATGTAGTGGATACTATATCACCAGCATTCCCATTATCTTTAATTGCGTTAGTGAACTTCACCACATACGTTGTTGAAGTTGTAGTAGAGGGTGTAAAACGTTTTTGCATTTTCACAGTCGTTTCATTGCCTATGATAGCTGTTGTATCAACAGCATCAATATCTTTAATGAACTGGGAATATCTGAAAACCTTTCCGAAATCATTTAGGTTGTTTGTTTGGTAATCACTTATAGCAGTTCTTACTTGAGCTTCAATAGCTGCTCCAGATTTGGTTGTCCTGTCTGGATTGTAATTCACTTCTACTGTTGGTATAACATATAGATATGCAACATCTTGAACTTCTGGGTCAATTGACAACACATTGATTTTTTGTAGTGATGAAATTAGAGCAGCTTTTCTATTATCGGATATAACGGTTCCGACCTTGGGTTTCACAGCAATATACACTTTTCCGAACACTTGTGGGTCGTTATCATCTCCTCCCCAGACTGAAACAGTTGCAAAATCTTGGTTATCTGCAATAATACGTCGTTCATAATCCTTCACGGTTACGGCTCTGTTCTGTCTTTCGTATGATAACGGTGCATTTTGTCGTATAGATTCCAGTGATTCTTCCACTTGTCCTCCAGAGCCAACGCTTACTGTGGATACTGCAATGGTAGTGTGTCCATCTATTGATGTTGGTGCTGCAAATGTGCGAGCACCGTTGCCAGTAGTTGTATTACATACTCTATATTTCAATATAACAACATTACCATCTGTAAGAGACTTACCTATAACACCATCACCAAAATATACACGATATTTCTTGTCGTCATCTTCCTCTAAAAAGTAGACCTTAGACGTTCCTGACAGTTCAGTAATGTCATTTGCATAACTATATGATTGGACATTGGATGATGCTGCGGACTCTTGGACCGTAACTGTAAGGTTGGTAAGGTCAGCGTTCTCGTT
>CALBXV010000056.1 GCA_937890045.1 uncultured archaeon | reverse complement strand
AGGTCGTAATAAAATAGGTTAGTATCTTTAATAGTCTCTTTTAAAAGTGTCAGGAAACCCTCAGGAACCACCTTAAAATCGAATTCTGAGTCTGATAATAGTTTACCCTCTTTAGTTACATATCCAACTACATCTTCATCATCGTAAATTAAACCAATAAGAGCTGGAGCTAATTTATCAAAAAATCCAGCCTCATATGCAGTTATAAAATTCTGTCTTCTAATATAACCCTTATTAAAAACCTTATAATAAAGTTTATTTTTCTTATCCCAATAAACTGCTCTACCGTGATTTATACTCTCATTATTTGAAGTACTTAAATCTCTAACAACTCTATCTAATTTATTTATTATTAATGCACACTTCTTTAAGTCTAATTCTGATAATTGATATTTATTCATCTACTACTGCTCTCCCTTTCATTTCTTCCCAATCTCTATTTTTTCTAACCTTATCATTAGTTTCTAATACTCCCGATAAAACATTAATATAAAGACCTAACGAATTTTCTACAGCTACACTTATTAGTGCATTTAAATCTTTGGGTAAACAATGTCCACCAAATCCAAACTCATCATCTGGACCTGGAACTGTTAAATGTGATTTGCCTATCCTATCATCATATAAAACATACTCTACAACCTTATCATAATCTATATCTAACTTCTCACAAATCTTATAAATTTCATTAGCAAATGATACTTTTGTTGCCAAAAATGCATTAATAAAATACTTAACCATTTCTGCCGTATTTGAACCTGTTTTAATAATAGGTGTTGTAGGATATATTCTTGAATATAATTGTTTAAGAGTTGTAGTTTGTGGTCTCGGACCTCCCAGTATAATACGTTTAGGATTTTTTATATCTTCTAAAAAGTGTCTTTCAGTAAGAAATTCAGGATTAAAAACTACAGTAACTACTCCTCGTTTCTTTTTATATTCTTTATTCAACCTTTCAGTAGTTCCTGGTGGAACAGTTGATTTTATTACTACTGTTTTTAATTCTGAATCTGGATTATACCATCTACCTTTAGCAGTTTTATTAATATCTTTAATTACTTTCTCTACTATAGATGTATCACAACTACCATCTTTTTTCATTGGCGTTGGAACACATACAAATATAACTTCTGACTTTTTAATTACATCATCAACTTTAGTACTCGACCCATTACCATTTGTATCATATGTTCTAACTTTATAATGTGGTGAAAGAACCGAATGCATAGCCTTTCCTACATAACCAAATCCTATTATACCTATCTCCATTGTAACTCCCAATTTTCTAACCATTCTTCTTCAGTATAAAATCTTTCAAACCTTTCTCGAGAAGTTTGACTACACATATTATAAAATTTATTCTGTTTTAACTTATTAGCAATTTCTACTGCATGATCCAAATCACCAACTTTTACTGTAGTAAGTGGATGGCAATTCTCCTGCGTATCTAATCCTTTATAACCAATACAAGGAATACCATGCCAAGCACAATTCATAGCAAATGTTCCAGCAGCATGTGTTCTCATTAAATGAACACCTATATTAAACTGACTAAGTGCTACAATCCATTCTCTCCAATTCATATAAGGCATATACTTAATATCTTCAATTGCATCCTCTTGAGGTTGTTTTCTTCCCATAGACGGGGCCCAAATTGGATCACCTATTTCTCTCGCCACAATATAAGAATCAAATCCACCATACCAACTAACAAAGTTTCCACCAATGATAACTGCATCACCCCACTCACTTCTTGGAACTAAGTTATATGGTATCATCAAACTTCTCATCACTCTTACATCCTTACAACCTAATCCTAAATAATAATTTACATCAGATTCATTATGACAATAAACCCAATCTGCATCCATCAAGGTATTATAATAATGAAACTGCTTATCTATCTCATAATCTTGAAAGTACCAATGTGGACCTTCTTGCATTACTGCCACCTTATCACAACAACCTCGTATATAATTTAAACTTACTTTTGGTTGTTCCTTTGGAATAATAACAATACCTAAATCAAAATGTTCCTGTGGTCTGGCATGTAAACTACACATTGGTGCATCGAGTGCCAAACACCATGCCACTTCTGTACGAGAGTTTGGAAAGTTTTTTGGATACTTTTTATTATCCCCTGTTTCTGAAAAGAATGCTACTTTCATCCGTATAACTCCTTATAAGTTCTTCTTATCCAATAATTTGCATCTCTACCCATATCATTTTGTGGTATAGCATTAAAATGATATACCCAACCTGCATCTAAAAAATGTAATTCATCAGTCCACCAACATTGTTTATCTATATATAATAAATTTTTTCTAAATAAATCCTGTAAATTATAGCAATTTGGTAATATTTTTACATCAACCTTATTTTTATTTAACATAAAATTCAATATAGTTTGGTCTGTAGCCGTTTTTAACTTACTAATAGTTTTATTAATCCAATCACTATTATCAGAATAATATTCTCTCATAGTATTAAAAAACCCTTTATGTGAATCATTGACAATCTGAAACCCTCCGTTAATATATGTCCAAGGTTTAACCTTCCTTTTATCAAATAACTCTTCACCAAATCCTTTTATACTTCTTAATACCCATTCATAATCTCCATCATTCATCACTCCACAATATTTACCTTCAGATTCTTCAAAGAAATTAGAACAATCTGGATGAACTATTGTATCAGCATCAACCATAAGAATTTGGTCATATTCAATATTATTAGATTCTAATATATCAAACAAATAATATCTTTGCCAAGTTATTTTCATATAATCTATTGGATATAATAACTCATCTAATACTAACAATTCACTATTATTTTTATTACACCATTGTTTCCAACTATCAATAGAATAGTCATAAGAAGAACCTCTTTCACTTATTTTTATAGCTGGAATGAATACTACATTATTCATTAAAACCCCATTCTTCTTTTGTAAATACATTAAATGGATAACCCTTATATAATTCCTTAACTTTGAAATTATAAATTCCTTCCCAATCTGTTTTATCTCTTTCACTGGATTTATTTTTTCTAGCGAAATAAAACCGTGGTTGTAAAAAGTTATAACCATCAATTATTTTACTATAATTTTTTATTAAATCATCATCACTCTGTGCATCAAAGTATGCAAATTTTAATCTATTGAGTGAAAATATTTCTACATTTCCTTTCTTAATATGTTCAACCTCTCCACCTAATAACTGATTTCTCAGTGCTGTAGAAACTATTACATCTACATCATCATTTTGTCTAATTCCCATTAATGTAAGAATAGCACTTTGTGTTAAAGTATATTCTTCCCTCGGAAATCCCATAGAATCCAATTCTAAAATATTTCTAAGTTTAGAAACTGGAGAATAAACTCTATGTATACCATCCTTCTTACGTGGTTTATTATAAATATTATCCTTTAACATATAAAAAGGAAAATATTTTTCACCCCTTATTAACCTGCCTATCATAGCACAGGCTCTATGATAACCGTGTCTAATAAATCCATTATCAAACTCTACAGGACTATTTCTAAGAAACTTTTCTATATCTAAATCAGACATATCTTTCCTTTTCTTAAAATAATCTTCAGTTAAATTATGCCATCCAATCTCATGATGGTCATCAATATCATACTTAAATCCAGCCATCATTGTATTATAATATTGCCAATTAGTTGAATCTAATTTAACCTTCTGTCTATTTTTTTCATTCTTCCAATAATTTACAACATCACCAACTGTTTTTAACTTGTAGTCATTTAAAATAACTTCCTTTCCACCGCCACCTGATTGTAATTCCATTTGTAAAAAATAATCTAAATTAATAGGTTCGTATTCAATTTTAGTTTTCTTTCCTTTTCCTGTATGTTTTCCTAAACTTAAAAACCATTTATTGTTTCTTGAATCACCTTCCAAATAACTAAATTTTAAATCAGTTTTCCACGCCGCATAATTAAAACTTAATTGATCTCTTTTACTGTTATACTTTATTTCATTCCACCACTCTTCCATAGTCTCAATACAATCTTTTTCATTATGTTTCCGTAATATAATCATTCCTGTAATTAAACCATTATTCTTAGGATATCCTTCTTTTTTATATCTATCAATTTGATTTTTTATTAATACAGGATTATCCTTATAATTACCATTATTTTTCTTACCTAATTGAAAAATAGCATCAGCTTCCTTATAAATACAATTTCTAGGGTCAAGTTTATTCTGTGCATGATCAAAGAAAGATACATTACAACTATTAATTAACTGATCTATATTACCCCTAACTGTTAAGTTACCATCTATAAAAATACTATACTCATATTCATTTAAAAACCTATGTGGTAAAATTTTATATCTTTTAGCACTTCTCGTTAAATCTGTATAATAAGGTGTACACTTCCTAATTTCCCATACATCTGAACTTAAATTTTCACTATCAGTAAAACAAATGTAGTCCCACCCTTTATCAATAAAATGTGGATCTACTAAAGTGTCATAATCACCAAATATAGTTGTATATATAACTTTACTGTTCATATATTTGACCAAATAGCTCATAAATAAATTTCATTTTTAATAAAATTACCCCCAATAGGAAATTGTCTTTGTGCTGTGTGCACCTCTGAATATCTACATACAGTTTGCATAGTACCACATTGATTTCCTACATTTAACTTTGCCTTTGATCTAATATACAATTGTATTCGTATATCCATATGTCTTAAATCCAAAGCCTTATTTATAAAATTAAATGGTGTATCTTTTAACTGTTTAAAAGAATAATAAAAATACGGAAGTGGATTATCTTTTAATACCTTCGTAATCTTTTCAGTATCACTATTATAAGATTTTTCATCATACTTTCCACATTGAGTTCCAAACCTATCAGAAATTAAAAGTGCTCCAAATTCATCACTACCAACTGTTTCACTTATGATTGAATCTCCAATACCTATTTCTTTATCAGACCAATATAACTCAGGTTTATTATCTACATACTCATTTGGTTCAAATTGCCAGAATTTTAAAATTTGTTCAACTAAAGGAACATTAGGATTATCTTTCTCATATATACGATAATGGTCATGAAATATTTCACCACGAATATAATCCTTAAATGAATCTACATAAGGATTATTTTTAAAAATGATTTCCATATTATTATGTGAATAACTAAGTAACGAGTAAACCATTTCTTTTGATGATACATAAACTTTACAATCAGGATACTTTTCTTTAAGTAATCGAGGCATTGCAGATATAATTCCCCAATCACCGATACCGTGCGCCATTCTTAAAATCGTAAATTGTTGAGATTCTAAATACTCATCTGGTATCCGTAATCCCTCAGATTGTTCAAACCCTAATTTTTCAACCTCATCTACGTGATAAAGTTTATTGTCTATTATTCTCCAAAATATCACTATATAACCTGTTTTGTTGTTCTTGTTTATCTATTGTCTTATGATGATATAAACTTAATTCTTCATGTGGTGGAAGATGTGAATATTCTTTAGTTCCTACAATATATTCATGAACTTTTCTTGTCCAATGAATTGAATCTACATTTCTATATACTCGTGCTTGATAATCTGGATAGTTTACCCAACCTTTACTACTAACTTTCCATCCCCATTTGTCTATATGTTCCTGTGTAATACCTTCAACTGTATTTACTCTTGGTATCCAAAC
>CALBXV010000055.1 GCA_937890045.1 uncultured archaeon | reverse complement strand
GCTAGGTATGGATAAGAAATTACCTAAGACTTGGCAAGGTAGATTGGTTACGGATCGTACTGTATCGGTGGGGAGAACTCAACTAACTGAGCCGACTAAGAAGGCTGTAGGAGCTACTCCTCGTGACTTGAGACAAAAATTGGAAATTTTAGACAGAAGTCAAAACTTAGGAATAAATAAAAAAACTGGTAAAAGATTTTGGGGAATAGTTGTAGATCCTTTAGATGGTAATATAGAATATACTATTCCATATTCAAAAGCATATACAGCTGAATTTCACCATTCAAAATATATGCCTGAACATTTGGCAAAAGAGGTTGAAAGCGGAGAAAAGATTTTGATGTCCTTTCACAAAGGGCTTAGACACATCAGAGGCCCTGTAAGAGATGACTTATTTAGAAGAAGATATATACCAATGGTTTATGACCATCGCACCGGAAGAAGCGTTGTTGGTGTAGGAGTAAATGAAAAGCTTGGTGTCGATTTAATCCCTTGGGAATATCATTATGGTGCTCAAGTAGATCAAAAATTATATGACAAAATTTACGAACAGATAGAGATTCTACCTTCTCCAAAATCTAAATTACCAGGCTCTTAATCTTCTCGGCATATTTTTAGCTAGCTTTTTTTGGTGTGTTCTTAATCCACTTATAGTCATATTCTTTGGACAGTCGGGGAGTGATTCTACTCTAGTATCCCAAGATGGTGGTGCAAGACCACAAAATAATTTATAATCATCATACTCTCCTGTATCAGGATTGTATTTAGATTTCCCACACATGAGACATTTAACATCTATCTTAGGGCATACATTAGACACCTAGGCTTAAGACCTCTTGACGTAACCTATCCCTTGATATGTCACAATACTTATCAGATATATCAATACCTATATAATCTCTACCTAAATCTTTTGCGGCCACTAAAGTAGAACCTGTACCGCAGAACGGATCAAGTACTACATCACCTTCCTTGGTGTAAATGTCTATAAATATAGAGGGTAGGCTCTTTGGAAAGGCGGCTCTATGAACCTTGCTATACTCTATATCGTTAGGCCTCAGCGTTAGTATGTTGCTAATCCAAGGCCCGAACTGTTTCTTGTATCCCTTTCCTTTATTAGACCTGAAGTTATTTATCTCAAAGTTTTTGTCCTTGGTGAATAGGAATATGAACTCATATCTTTTAGCAAGTATGTTTCCTATAGGAGGTTGGGAAATCTCTTTATTCCAAATGATTACCTCTCTCAGATTATCTGAGTTCTCCCACACCCATCTAAACAATGACCCTTTATTATTGGACATATAGTTTAGATTGTAGAACACTCCCCCATCACAAACCCTAAGGGATTCTTTTAATGTCGTATCTAATAGCTTATAATAATATTCATCCGTTAGATTATCTCCATACTCCTTATACATATCTTTATTCTTACCTGTCCCGCCAGTGTTGTAAGGAGGAGATGTAAAGACAATATTTACTGAGTTGTTATCTAATCCTTTTAATATAGTTGATGAATCACCATGTACTACCTCATTGTGATAATTCACTTATTCTCCTTTCTGATTAACATTATTAAAGTCCGCAATATCCTTCACATTCTTCATCAAATAAATCTTGTTGGCTATTAAAGTCAATTTCTCTTAATGGTTTGAGTTGTCTATGAAGGTAGATTGGTTGCCTCTCTCCTCTAGATGATACGTTGCGTATAGCATCATCTATTTTTGATGCGACTTCAAAAGATTCTGGATATTTCTCTTTTAAATTTTTCCATTGGGAGTCACCTTGATATGGACAGAATACACAAGATGATTTAACTGGTATTGGAAAATTATTTTTCTTCATCCATCTAGAGCAGTCAGACCTTGATAGCCTCTCTTCTACAAGAGGATATCTATTTACTATTCTTGGTAGTCTACTATCTTTCATTCTTGATGCTTCGTCTGTTGATATGCCAAGCCATAATTCTGTCATAGGCATTCTTTTATGTTTTTTTATACCGTAAATTTCTCTAATCTTTGTTACTACGGGATAAATTTTATATTCTCTAGTACATTGTCTTCTTAATATGGCGCCACCTGTTTTTGTTTTTGTAAATGCAGGTATGGTTGCAAATTTTTGTCCTGTGCTATTTTCTCCTTTTAATATATCATCTTTCAGAGATTTTTTTATTATATGCAGAGGTATGCCATCATTTTTCTTTTGCCAGTCTAATATAAAATTTATTAAATTGTATGTCTCAGGATGCTCAGCGCCTGGGTCTGCAAATACTGCCTCATCTGCACGTTCTATGTCGCCCATAGAAGACATAAGATAAAGTGCGGTAGATTGAATGCCCATACCAACACTTATTATCTTTTTTTCAAATTTATTTACGATAGCTCTTCTATTCTCCTTTTTAATTTATCCCTGAGTTCTTCTAGCTCCCACTTCTTCCATACCTTTTTATTGTTTGAATATCTTGTAAGGTTATCAAATTCTCTTTCGCCTAATTTTTCTAACATAAAGTTTCTATATTCTTCCCTGTCTTTACTTGCCCATATTCTATGACAGCCATAGCATAAAGCTACACAATTATTCTCATCAAATCGAACAGATTTTCCTAATCTGCCGAAGTAATGTGAGCAGTGCAGTCCTCTAGAGTTTTGTTCGTGCTGTGTTCCGCATCTTTGACAGGTGTAGTTGTCTCTTAATCTTACATACTTAGAAAATAATATATCCTCTCTACTTCTCTTCAATATCTTCTGTCTCCTGTGGCTCTACATATATCCCTATCTTCTTTTCAAATTCTATCATCGTTGGTTCCAAGGTGCCTCTAACATCAGCAATTAATATCATTACTATTATCACACTATGTAAATAGAACCACGTCATTACATTGTTGCCAAGGCCGAGTCTAAGATATGCTTACCTAATATTGGGTTGAACATATTTCTAAGTATTTGGTCTTTTCTCATCGTTGTCTCAAATTGTGAAAGATCATATCCGTACAGTTTATCACCCCCTGAAATAGTATTGCTTTTTCTATCATCAATTTTTATTTCATCAATGTTAAAATTGCTCCAGAATAGATGTCTATTAATTTTTATAGTTGGCTCAATTAATGGCACATAAAATGGAATTACATTTTCTACCACCCATAAGCCGTTGTAGTAATGTTTAAGAAACAAAATTTGTTCATATAACATTAGATTTGGTACTTTCGGCAAGTAACTACCTCTCTTTGAGCTTGCAAATCTTATACGGCTGTGTGTCTGACACGGTGGGGAACTCCATATGAAATCATATTGCTTGTAATTTTCAGCCAAAAATCTTATTGAATCATCAATGACAACATTATCATTTGGATAATGATGCTTATAAATTTCCGCAATTTCATAATTATTTTCAACTGCTGTCGCATCAATATTTTTCCACAGCTTTCTATTCCCACCAATGCCAGAATATAAATTTAGAACTTTCATCATTTTTCTTTTTCATCAAACTGATTGCTACGTCTGGTACTGGCTGTTACTTTTAACCTAAAGCCGTCTATCTCTTCGTTGATTTGATCGTGTTCATATTTATAATCAGACTTCTCCATGCAAGAGCAACACATCCTTTCGTCTGTATCGCCAGTCATTTTGTCGTACTTGGATTCGCAGATGCAACAAGTATATTCCATTATATTTCTCCGTACATTCTAGCTTTGTTCTCGGCCATGTCCCTTGTATCTAGTATACAACAAGAGTCGCCGTGAAAACCCATCTCAAGAAATCCTGTCTCAGCATATCTAGACTTACCAACTATGGTATTGAGTTGATACTTGCCTAGCTTTCCTAACTCGTGCTGTTCACCTAAATATTTCCAAGGATAATAATTAAATATAACAGTCTCAGCATCTTGCTCTATGGATCCTGACTCAGCAAGATCAGACAGTTGAGGTCTCTTGTTGATACGTCTCTCAAGCTCTCTATTAAGCTGAGAAACAAGCAATACAGAGAGGTTCTCATCTTTAGCTAACCATTTATAGCTCTTCATAATTTCAGAGATTTGGAGACGTTTCTCTTGATATTGAGGCACATCTATAATCTGTATATAATCGTCCACTATAACGTCAGGTTTAATCTTTTTGGCCTGTCTTATACTAGACCCTAGGTCTCTTATATGATCGAACATAATCAAGTTGTCATTGTACAAATCTTGGATAGAATCTTTTACTCTGTGTAATTCCTGAAGTTCTTCGTCTCCGTAATTGAAACTACGAAGGCCGAAGTAAGATAGGTTCTTAGATTCCATAACCATTATCTTCTTCATCATCTCCTTGTTGGGCATCTCACGATTGAATACCAATACTTTATATCCTTGATGAACGAGTCTTCTAATAATGTTCACAGACAAGGTTGTCTTGCCGTGTCCAGGGCGACCAGCGATAACCGATATCTCTCCTCTAGTCATGCCGCCTGTCATCTGATCTAGTTGACCATATCCATATTTTACAACGCTGGACTGATCATATATCCTATCTATTGTATCATCTAAAAGCGAGTCAAGATCAAACTTTTCCGTTGGCCGCATATTAATAATCTTATAGGTTGAATCGTGCAACCTTTGAACAAGCTCATATGCATCTGCATCCTTCAAAGTTCCTGCGTTAGAGATCGTCTCAGCATCATTTATGGTCTTTCTGAGTAGCCACTTCTCATATACTTTTCTAGCGTGAATAGGTGCAGTTAATGTTGTGGGAACTCCTTCGATTAATCCTGTGATATAATATGCACTGAGCATCTCTTTATATTCTTTAGGGATATTATCTATAACAGTAACATATCCTATCTCTTCTTTCCTGTTGTGCATATCTGATATTACTTTCCACAGCACCTGATGTGCGGTAGAATAAAATACCTCGGGCGAGGGGATAAGGTCTTTAACTTCCTCTATACACTTAGGGTCGGATAAAATTTGACCTAGTAGTTCTTTTTCTGCTTCATCAGACCTTGGTAGCTCTCTCAAAATAATGATTCCTGAGTTTCAGTAGGCTGTATCTCCATTATTTCGGATACCCATTTCTTCTGATATTTCTGTCTGCTTTTATATTTTGATCCTCTAAGATAAGGGTTCAACTCTTGTAGTCTTTGTCTGGTTCTTCTTATAGTCTCAGTCTTTGTAAAGCGTCCTGAGTGAAAGGCCACAAGAAAGTCATTAGCAGAACGAATGTCGGAGTTCATTTCGTCTGCCCATATGGTGGCTATTAACTTGTTGTCATCATCTCTTAGAGGGGGTGTACTTGTCAGAAGTTCCATTATTTTCTCTTCTGTGTTCATATTTCCATCTCCTTAGTTTGTCGTATCTTTTTGTAGCCACCGTTGCTTCTCCACCCTTTGATTTAATAGAGTTAATGGCTGTTCTGTAGGCTCTGAAAACTGTTGCTCGTCTTTTTCCTAAACTCATTGTCTAAATTCTGGAGGACAAGGAGCAAGGCCGCCCCCACCTTCTTGGACAGTGCTGTGAACGTTATGACGTTTTAGCTCCCTATCTCCCCATACTTTATTTGCCGCTATCAGAGCATCGTACCAGGTCATATTGTTAGACCTTAGAAATAGTATTAGCTCTGTTTCATTACCATATTTTAGGATCGAATCTATCTCAGATATTACGCCCATTTATTATTCTCCTTCATATGTTTAAACTCTTCTCGTCCAAGTTTTTTATTATCTCTAAACCATTCCTCTATATTTCTTACGAGAGATTGAACCTTTGCCAGCTTTCGCATATGCTTGTTCTTTTCCCTAACAAGGTATTCTATAGCAGTAGGCCCGTATGCTTTACAAATCTCTCCTTGTACTGGTGCTGATTCACTCATCGTAAAAGGCTATCCCCTTCTCGCAATCACAAGGCTCTTCCCACGCATCGTACTCTGTATTACCATCCTCATCAGATCCGATAGGGCCACCATAGGTGACCATACCAGTGTCATAACAAGATGTACATTTGTAATAATCCAGGTTCTTTGCTTGTTCCATTATGCTCCTGCCCCACTGTATTTGAATCTTGAGGACTTTGTTGTGCCATTCTTTGGTCTGGCGGTTTCCATTTCGTTCTTTATATTCTTCAAGTCTTTTAACAATTCTTTATTGGGAATAAGTTTGAGTGCGGCAAACTCCCTTACAAAACTTATGGTGGCTATCATTGTATCTAATTCCAATTCTGTTAATTTAACTAAAACTGTCGCTTCTTTCATTCTATCTCCTTGTATCTATGCCTGGGTCTTTCACAACACTTCGGGCAAACTTCTATATCACATCCTATGGTAGGGAAATCTTGTAGATATTCCCACATGGAAAACCACATGGTTCTCCCTTCTACCTTTAACGGCTCTTTAATGGAAGTCCACACCATTCCGCATTCCTCACAAATTTTAGGTGGGATAGCAGACTGTCGGGTACTATCCCGATGTCTGCCGTCCCACTTTTTTAACTCAGTCCAGCGGGTCAAAAGGGTAGGTCATTTTCAACCTCAATCTTTTGCCCTTCTGTCCAGCCACTTTCTACAGAGGCTTTGACTGACACCCGTTCTTCACCAGAGCTTTGGTATTTCTGGTGAAACACTTTGATAAGCACGGGGAGGCCCACGACGTTCTCTTCCACGAGGCGAGGTAGTTTGTACAACTTTCTTCCATCTTCCGCTTGATGTTCTTCAGCCTTAATTTCTAAAGCATCTAAAAAGGCTTTGTAACCGTGGTTACCGCCACCCTTTCTATCATCAAGACCTGAAGATGAATCCGGTTTTTTGAATCTAAAGACACCTTGACCGTAATTAGAGTCGTTGACTTTCATTCCAGCCGCATCATTAGATTCGTTGGCTATGGTAAATGAGGGTACGTATATATCCGCTAACCATTTCCTTTTCACAATTATATCTTCTTTTACATTCAAAGATGTAACGTGAGCAGGATACACACCTTCAGGCACCATAGTCATTTCATTTGCTTCAGGATCGAAGTAAGCTTCATCCTGATTGATCTGATCCATGAACTCATTGATTTCCATCAATTACTTCCTGTATTCTTCTTGTAGCATTGTCCAAATTTTTGTTGTTTAAGTCACCTAGCTCCATAGCTTTCCTAACATTCTCTTTATAATCTTCGTCCATACCTTCCATTAAATCTTCAACAGCTTGAATCTGTTTATCCGTGAGAGATATGTCTTCAACCTGCTTCCTATATACATCATCACATAGATTCCCTATTCTATTACAAGCCCTCTTGAATGCGTTGGTGTTAGCTGAGGCCAGGTTCTTATCAATGTCAATAACATTCTCAGGAGTATGTGTCTCGCCTCTTTTAAATTGTATTCTAGCCGCTCCAGGACTAAAGAACTTTCTTGGTACGCCATTATCTACGATGACAAGTTCAGCCGTAACGATAGCCCATTCAGCACCTATCATTTTAACACCGCCACCTACTGCTTCCCAAGACCATATAGGAAACTTCTCGTTTAATTTCGATCTTAGATACCCTTCTTCAACGTAGTCGAATCCATCGGGTCTCCTTTTAACGAAATGTTTTGGAGTTTGTTCGCCAGAAATTTCTTTATGTTCATTTTTTATTTTCTCTTGAACGGTATCAAGTTCTTCTATCTTAACTAGGTCGGTCATAATGGCTTCCTTTTAATAGTTAGATGGGACTTGGCAAGGCGTTAATTCGCTGTCTAGGTTTAGCCAGAGCAACCAAGCCCCCTCGAATCTAGACCACGTAATTACGACTCGCAGGGAATACCAAAACTTATCCCCA
>CALBXV010000054.1 GCA_937890045.1 uncultured archaeon | reverse complement strand
ATAGTTCTCCAATCATAGTCTCTCCTTAAGAATAGATCCAAACTACCCCAGCAGTCTTATTAGCATCTACGTCTACGTGTATAAAGTTCTTCGCAATTCCAACTCTATCAAATATCTGAAAAGCAGCGTTAAGTAGTTGATATCGTTCACCAGAACCTGTGTATCCTAGGTCTGCTGCCCAACCTCCTATATGAGAGCTGGTCTCGCTAGCTCCTATATTTCCATTGTGTTTAGCACATCTAATCCCACTATTAATTGTAATTGATCTTCCTACAAGATCTCTGACTTGTTGTACTTTTATTGCAAGTTCTTGTTTAATATCAGCTTCTCCACAACCACATTTACACGCATATTCTTCTCTATTAAAATTTACTGTTAGGTCCCCCATAATTTAATATCTCCTATACCATTAATTTAATTTAGCTTTAAATAATTTAGAAGCTTTAAATTTAACAACTTTTCTAGCTGTAATAACTGCTGGTTTACCTGTCTTAGGATTACGTCCCATTCGTTCAGATTTATTACTTGCAGTAAAGCAACCAAATCCACGAATTATTACTCTTCCATCATCAATAAGTCCTTGTTTAATAGTATCTAACACTGTTACTACTATATCATCTGCTTTTGGTTGAGTAATGCCTATCTTCTTAGCTAGCGTATTTGTTAATTGTTCTCGTGTCATTTGGTCTCCTTTTCTGTATAAGCTTGTTTAGGATTGGGGTATTTCTTAAACAATTCGTCTACAACAGCCTGTAACCTAATTTTATCTCCTTTAACGTCTGATTTAGGTGGACGATCATCTATACATATATCTCTCATCTGAGCGTCTCTGAGGACGTATAAAGATGCTATCGCTTTAGTGATGTGATGTAAATTACTTTCTGAATCAATATCTTGTCCTTCCCAGTAATCAGATAGGTGGCCCATAGTAGCGTCAATATAAACACTAGCGCGAATACCAGCTCTACGGTAGTTATGCCTGCCGTATTTCATAGCTCCTTCCATCATCCCAATACTAACTTCTTTAGTTACATTCGCCGGTAATCCTGAATAAAATCTAGGTTTTTTAGATGCCACTACATCTTTAGGGTTTGTTTCTTTTGACATAGTTCCTCCTTTTCATTTGATAAATTATAACTTTATTATATAATATTGTCGAAAATATTAATTGATACAAAATAAGATATTAACATTATGGGATCTGGTGAATTTAATTTTACAGATAAAGAATTTTTAGATATCATTAATAAGATTTTAAAAAGTGATACTCCCTTTGGGGATGAATTTATACCTATAACAAATATAAAAGATAGTTTTAATGTAAACGGGTTAGATAGTTTAAGTACTATGATGTTTGTTGTGTGGATATGTGATTTTTTTGGTATTACAGAAAAACAATTTCAAGTACTTCTTAAACAACCAAATTTTAGTATCCAAACTTTAAAAGAATTTGTAACTAAAACAGCTACTAAAACTTTTTCTTATAGTCAGGCTAAAAAGTATGCTGAACATTGTTTTAAGTAAATTTAATGTTTTTAACTCATACTAATTCCGTATATTCTGAAAAATTAACCTTATTAGATCGTATCCCATATCCGCAGTATGTTCATCAAATCGGAAATGGAGGAGGTGAGTTAGTTACAAAAGGCATTAAATTAATGCCTGGGGTATTAATTAACTATGTTTTGCAATGTAAATATGGAGCTGCTCCCGGAACTCGAGATTATATTAAAAAATTATTAGCTATTCCTACTCGTAAAGTAGGGTTAATAGTAGCTTCAGGGAGTACTGGCTGGATGGGGTACACAACAGCTGTCCCTAAGACTGATCAGTATCCGGTGTATAAATTAACACCTATGGCAGTTACTCAAGTATATGCTGGGTATCTAGCTAGTCAATTAGGGTCATTTGATTATATATCAACAGATAGTGTAAGCTGTATTAGTGGGCATTCTGCTTGGTATACTGCTTATACTTTATTGCAGTTAGGGCGTCTTGATGCAGTTGTAGTTGTTTCAGTAGATAACGGGCTTGCAGAAGAATACTTACATGTATTTGGCGAACATAAATTAAGTAAATTAGTTGATGAAGAAGATAATCCAGAGATTACTAAATTTCACTTAGGACAAGCATGTAATATATCAGTATTTGAAAATGAAGCATGTAATCGCAATACAAACAATGAGATATTAGCGGTAATTAAAGATATACATATAGCAGCTGAATACCATGTGTCCCCATTAGGTATCTCATGTAAAGGTATTGGATATAAGAAAGTTATGAATAGAGTTAGCACACATACCACCAGTAAGATTGATTTTATTAAGACTCATAGTACTTTTTCAGATGATAATGATATAGAGGGTGAGTTAATTAAAGATATATTTGGGGATATTAAAACAATTAACTATAAATTACGCATTGGTCATACTATGGGAGTATCGACTGCTATAGAAACAGCATTGGCAGTACAGGAAGAATCTGGTACGTTTCTTAGCTTAGGAGCCGGTATGGGTAATGTATATTCATC
>CALBXV010000053.1 GCA_937890045.1 uncultured archaeon | reverse complement strand
TAGCTGAAAGGAATGCTGAGCCTGAAGTCAAAGAACAGAAAAGTGCAGACCAAGTAGCTCTTGAAAAAATACAAGAGAAACTTATCGCTGGAACTATTACAAATGAAGAACTTATAGATAATGAGAATTTTTTAAGAGAACTATCTAAAAAAGATACAATAGAAGGTAAAGCTGTTTTAAAAGCTTTAGAGGAACAATCCCCGCCAGAAGATGTTAGTTCAGAGTCACTTGAAGAAGCAGCTGTAAGGCAAGCTAAAGAAAAACTTGAAGATGAAATAAACAACAGACTAAAAACATTAGATGATCTGCCTAAACATCCAACTGATAAAGATATAGAAGAATTGGGTGATATTACAAAAAATAATATAAAGAAACTATTTAATAGATTTAAAAAAATCTCCCATAAATACTACTTTAATAAACAAGAGATGAGAGACCATACTGAAACATTAGACACTATCCTTGATATATTAAATGAAGGAATAGTAGCAGTAGGGGGAATTAAATTATCTCTTCAAGATATTCATGGAATCACACAAGGGGAATATGACATAGCTAGCAAGTCAATGAAGATATTCTTAAATAATAACGCCCCTTATTCTAATAACAGCCAATCTCCACAGGAAGTCTATGTACATGAATTACTCCATGCTACTACGGCTCTAGCAATAAGAGAAAGTCCATTAGTTGGGGCACGTATAGAACGATTATATGACCAAACTGAAGATGCTCTAAATGCCAAATATGGAGAAGGCAAAGGATATAAGGTATTTTTAGTTAAAGGGGTTAAGCCTTCCAAGAAAGATACGGATATGGCTAAACGCCAATATAACTATATATTTAAAGGTAAAGAGAAAGCCAAGCTTCATGAGTTCTTAGCTTACGCAGTAACTAATAAACAGATGATCGATTTTCTCAAGACTCAGCCTAGACCTGTACGAGAAGGCATTCTTGGTAAGTTATTAGATACAGTTAGTTTAGTTATAGATGTTATTAGAGAAGCTTTTGGTGCACGAACCTACCGAGATACTACTGGTAATGCATTTAATGAAATGATAGCTGCTACAGAGCATTTAGTGGCTATTCAAGCTAAACACCAAAGTTTATACCAGCAATACATGAATAAAACTTATGAGAAAATGGATAAATCAGATGAATTCCTTAAACAATTTGCAGAAGACATGGCTGTAATGGTTGCTCCAGATCGTGATAAACCTGTTAGTACAATGCGTAAAGGAGCTCAAATAGTAACCGGTGGTCTTAATACTATTTTTGGGGAAAGTAAAGGAGCAAGATTAGCTAGACACCAAGTTGATAAAATCATGAGTAAAACTTTGAGAGGTTTGGCTGGTGAAATTGGAGCAGGTACCCTTACCAAAGCTATGATTGAACAGTTATTACATGTTAAAGTTACCATATCTAAAGCACGACAACAGGCTGAAACATTTATTGAACATTGGTTTAATGGATATCCTAAAGAAAATATAAAGAGTATTTGGAAATCTGTAGATCCAACGGATCCCCATTCTATGCCTGTTCAAACAAAAATAGCATTGACTGAAATAATGCTTAGAACAGATATATCTACTCTTCGCAATAAAGGCACAGAATTTGAATTAAGTCATAAAGAAATTATGGAGTTAGTCGGAAAAGATAAAAATGCTGAGGATAAAAGAAAAGCAATGCAGAGTGCCATTATGAAGAAGTTACGGGTACATAATTCACACAAAGCGTTGATATATGCTGAAGAACTGGGATACCATATTGTTACAAATAGGACCAAAATTCCTGAGGCGCGTATGAATGCTAAGTCTATTGCTATGACATATTTTAGGACAGATAATCCTACAAATGAACAAATAGCACTATTAGATACTTACGCAACTTTAGCTGCATTGAAGTACACAGATTCCACTCAAGATACTTTAGTTAAAAAGTTATCTGATAAAGAATTTGCTAAAGATGGCAATCAGAATGGCATAATTGATTTAATTGATTACCATCTTGATTACAAGAAAAGTGCCAGGGAAGATTTATTTTCCTCTCCTACAGAAGGTGGCAGAAAATACACCGATGTCCAAATGGTTAAAGGATATATTGTTGAACGAGTTGATAATTTTACTCATGTAAAAGTTGGCACTAAAGCTGATATACCTAAAATGAAAAGAGAAGGGTATACTGAGCATTATGACTTAACAAAAGTGGATGAAAGCCAAACTTATGATACTTTGTTTGTTACTCGAACCATACCAGAAGTTCCCGATATATCGGGTGTCATGTCTACGACTAACCAACGAAATATGGGTACTACATTAACCGAAATATTGGTTAGAGATCCTGCATTTCATCATAAAGCAGGACCTAATAAAGGTCAGCCTGATTTCGTTACAATAAAAGGAAAAGTTAAAAAATTTATAGCTAAACAAGAAAGAGCAGCTAAAGACTTAAAGTGGGATCATGATTTAAAACTTCGTCCTGTTGTTGATGAAAACAATAATATTACTGATTATCGCGTATTGATGGATAATGACTGGAAAAAAGAAATTTTACAGCCTGATTTAGAAATTGATCATGTATTTGCACATATGCAATCTTCAATGATTGATCGTAAAGAAACGATTGAAAGTGATAAGAAAACTATAGAACTCCTAGTATATGAGCAAATAGAAATGATGCCAGATCATCCAGATATGAAATGGATTGATATTATGGATCCTGACTCTCCATATATTGATCGATATAGAAAACTTCCTCATGCAGTACGGGAACATATAAAATCATATGCTTTAAATGGACAATTTAAGGTTAGGGAAGATATTATTGATAAAGTATTTGGGTACAAGGCATTTGACCTATCGCAATTAAAATTATTACAAGCAGAAGGCGCAGAGCTATACAAACGTGTTGCTGGAGTAACTCATCATGCTATTAAACAGACAATCAGTTATGGTAAAAACCGTGTAGTTATTGCCATGCCTCAAGTAGTAGTTGGAAATATGATGTCTAATATATATCAACTACTAATGAGAAAAATTCCAATAACTTATATTTTCCATAAAATCTATGAAGGCATTTCTGAATATGCTAAATATGATAAGGATACTAAAAAACGTACAAAATTAAATGCTGAAATTAGAGCTAAAGGATTGGACCCTAAAACTAGTGAACAAGCATTAGAAGTAGCAAGACTTAATGATCGTATTGAGGGTAATTTACTTCATAAAATGCATGAGGCGGGATTGCATTCACTTATTGTGGAAGATATTAATGATGCACAAACAGATGGATGGATTAATAAATTAAAGAAAACTATTCCTGGAAACTTTCCAGCAATGCAGAAATACATAGATAATATACCGCCTTATGTGGGAAATATTGCGGCTTTCTTATTTATGACTAAGAGCAGTAAGCCATATCAGATATCTAGGTATATAGTACAGCTGACAGATCTTTTAGGTAGATATGTAATGATAGAGTATGGGACTAAAGTACAGGGAAGAGATTTCAATGAAGTAATGCACGAAGCACTTGATGCATTTGTATTATTTGATGAAGCATTAATCCCGGCATTAGAAGCAGTTGATGCTGTTGGAGCTACCTCGTTCCTTTCTTATTATTTACGTAATGCTAGGGCCTCTAAACAACTTGTACAAACAAGTCCTACAGGAGTAGCAATGTCTGCTATATTCCAACACGCTACAGGTATACCTACATTAGGTAATGTTAATAGTTCATGGCTTGGTGGAAAATTTTCACCAAATTACTTACAATCGGATGACTTATTAGATGAAGCAAATAACGTAACACTTGTTGATATTGTAATGAATGAAGGACGTAATTTATTTAATTAACGTTTTACACCATAGAAATCCCAGATAACCTAGCAGTGCTACCAGTACTAGTGGGGTTATTATAATAGATCCAATTAATACAAATAGTGCTATTGCAATAATCAAAGCCGTATATAAAATTTGCTCAAATTTTGTCATGCGAATAGGGAGTTAGTATCTAACTTTTCTGTTTTAGGTATCTCAGCTTCTTTTACTTCTTCTTTTTCTTTTTTAGTTTCTGCCTTTTCCTCAGCTAGTTCTTTAGAAGCTGCAGCCATACCTTCAGCAGCTATTTTATCTATACGATTTTTCTTAATAGTTGCTTCTTTAATTTGATTCTCTGTAGTTGTATCTATTTCAACTAATGCTTTAGCCTCACCTTTCTCTTCAGGAGTTAGTCTACGACCTTTCTCTCTTTCTAGGTCATGTAAAGCCATCTCCTCTGGAGTACGTCTTCTTCCATTCCTACGGCTAAATTCCCATTTAGATCTACTATTAGTAGTAGCTTCTACAGGAACAGGAATTGTATCTCCTGCTTGTTGTTTCTTGAGTGCTTCTCTTACTATAGATTCAATATCTATATCTATTTCTATTTTCATACTTTCTCCTTATTATGTAATCCATAATGGGCAATCATTAGGGCATCAGCCCTGCCATCTAATAACCCACCTCGTTTACCATATAGATTTGCTGTGGGGTATAATGTGTTAGCTATCTCGGCAACTTGTTTTTTAATAGCTTTACCTCTAACAGTTACACCCACGTATTTTTGCCATACTTTAGGAACAACTGTTTTAACAGCTTGTCCATTAATGGCAATTTTAGCAATAGCCGTAACAATGCCTAGATTTTTGCCAAATCCAAAATTAGATTTAGCAGACATTCCATATAGAGAATGAACATCTTCTATCCATACACTATTTGGTTGTTGTTTATGGAGCCATTGATATGCGTCAAATGGAGTAACTTTAGCTAAATCTAGCAGAGCAACGCTGTCTGGATTCGAAGAATCCAGTACAGCGATTGCTCCATTAGCTCCTGGATCAACACCTGCAATAAGCATATTTTTTCCTAACTAAATAGTGAACCTTGTCCTTCACTATCATTAGTAGCTGTATTTGTAGATGTTCCCATAATATCAGCTGCAGAATTACCATTCTTAGTCTTGGTAGTTTTATCTACAACTGTACCTGTATTCTTCTGGGCCCATTTATCAAACATTACAGCAGGCTTGTCATTAGCAATTTCTTCGGCAGTTTTACCATCAGTATTACCAAAGAATTTACATTGATTTAGAGTACGAGACTCACCAGTTGGTACATATTGTCCAGATGCATTTTTAGCAGTTTTATCCTCAATTACTTGATGAACAGCTACTTTAATAGATTTATTAACTAAACCCATTAATACTGGACGTTCCGTAGGTGCTTCTTTTTTCAACTCTGGATTCCAGATGTTGATCTTTTTCTTTTCAGCAGTATCCATGCATTTAGCTAGACTTTCTCCTGAAGTAGCTACACACATAGAATTCGCAATGGAATATCCAGGTAGTGGGTAATTCTTCTTATTTTTAGTAAAATAAGTTTTATTCCCTTTAGCTTTACCGGATTTAATCCAAAAGGACTCTTTTAGCTCTTTACCATCAGAATTCTGTAAAATAATATTTACACTTACTGCTTCAGATGCTGATTTATTAAGATAAACCATTTTAATAGTAGCGTCATACACGCCAGATTCCCAAGCAAATCCTCCACCTACTCTTTCAATAGATTGAGATTCTACATCTTTAGGAAGTTCCCATTCACTCATAAGTTTCTCCTTTATTTGAGTGTTAAAATTATGGCTTTGATTTAGCCATTGTTGTTCACTTGTGTTTTTTGCTGTGCTAAGTAATCATCTAATACTTTTAGGAATTCTTTAACAGAACACCCTGGTTTTCGTTTTAGAGTTTCTACAGCAATTTCCTGTACTATCCCAAATCCCATTTCTGTAGCGTTATGTACTAACTTGTTTATTTGGGCAATTCGTAAATCGTCTATATTTATTTTACTATCTCGTATGTTGTCTGTAATCTTATCATTTCCTTCGTGGCTCATATTCCTCCTTAATTTATAGGGTTGAAAATAAAATGCCTCTCCTTGCAGCTATACAAGGAGAGGACTAGTATTTTATAACTCTTCAGTTAGGATAGGTCCTACATAAGGAGTGACCCTGAAAGGGGGGAATATAGTCCTATCCTGCAGTAGATATTTTAACGTGGCTCTAATACTGCGGTACCACCACGTTAGTATATCATGCAGGACTTACTTATAGTATTCGTGAAGTCTATTAACTACATTCTGTAGATTATTATCTATATAAGTTTCATTTCTAGGCCACATTCCCATAGGACTACGTATTCGTTCGTTAACTGTCTCTTTAGTTAATCGAGTTTGAAATACATATTTAAACCCATTATCTTTATCGTCTTGAGTAGCTTTAAACAATGGAGATTTAGCAATTTTATCTTCTAATTTGGCCATAGCTACTTTCTTAGTAGATATGACACAAGTAAAGAAACTCTCAATTCCTTGATTCATTAGAGATCCTTTAACTTTAACCATAGTCTCGTTTACCATTTCGGCTTCATTTAGGACATCAGAAGTATGAGCTAAAAAGACTACATTTTTAGTAGATTTAGCTACTATCTGAGACATCAATAATTTCATATATTGTGCATATTGCCCCCATGCCTGCATTGTATTTGTTGAATTTAGTACTTTAGTACTTTCATACATATCCATTAGATATGTAAGACTATCGATGACGATAGTATGTACATCTTTCATTTTTTCAGCTTCACTAAATGCCTGGTATACTTGATCTGGATCAGTAACCGTTAGTTCTTTAAATTTACTTTTAAATGGTAATTTTTTACCATTCTCACAATTTAGATACATGACTCCTTCAGGTTTATCCATATCTAGCAAGCTAGCACTTTTACCTGAGCTAGATTTACCTGAAACTAGTACTAAATGATTGTTATTCATCTACTTTTCCCCCTAATTCTTTAAGATTCCGATGTCTTTTCATTATCATTATTTCTTTCTCAAGTGTTTTAATTTTTTCTTCTTTTTTGTCATCGATTACATTGTCCCATATATTTCCAAATGAATCCCATAACAAAGAAAACGCTTTCTTTATTTGTACTTGATCTTTATCTGGTATACCGAAATTCATATTAATTACTCCTTTTTTGAAATTCTTTACTAATAGATTTAACAGTACTATTCCTGAATTGGTCTTCTGGTAGAGGAATAGGTAGCTTATTATTAAATTCTTCTAATTTTTCCACTATACTTCCTAATGCCATATCAGCATCTATCATAACCATCCCATATCTGTATAAATGATTAGCTCTATTACCTGTAGTAGTATGAGTAGTAAACCAACGCTCAATATTACTTACACCAGTAGCTGTAATCTGTGCTTTTGTTTCGTCAGATCGCTTAGTTTCTGGTATGAACATAGTAGCATCCAGAATATTTCCTGCGTTATACTCATACTGTCCTGGGTAAGTGGCCCATTTTCTAGCAATATCTTTAGCACCTTCATCTACAGGAAATGGCAACCATTCAAATACATTCATCATGAATTTAGAATAATCACCAGGGGATAATTTAATTCTGTGTGACATAGGTAAAATAAGCCTAAATCTGTTTAATTTCTCAGTATGTCGTTTAGTTGTAGAGATCAGAAAAGTGTAATCTTCCAGTAATACTTTAACTGTAGATGTACTTATATCTCCATCACAGTCTAAAATTAGTAAATTAAATCCTGGGATAGCGTTTTCACTTTTACGATGACCATTAACAAATCCGTGAGCGGTATAATGATATCCCTCTGCGGTAGTTAACTTATGTAACTTATCAAATGGAGGATGATCAGTCTGATAGTCATAGGCAATATCTTTACTAATTGCCACTGTTAGGCTATTTAGGTCAGTTTCTACAAGGGTTTCCCCTAGAAAGAAATCGATATCGTCCAATGTTCGTTTTTTAATGACAATATTATTCCTATATCCAAAAGACATAGCTAAAGTCATTAAATCCTTCCTTTGAGCCTCTGAGCCTTTGTAGAATGGGAGTTCTTCCATCAACTCATGCTGAGTCACCTCATTGTCGCAATCTGCTAAATAATGCGCTAGACGCTCGTAGGGGCCCTGTTTACGCATTAATGTGTGAAATGCCTCCCCTGAGTCTTCTACTACACTAATTGCGTAATCTAGGTGATCTTGGGTAATTTCAGTAGAATTATCAGTAAATGCATAGGCTCCAGCTAGCTTAATAGCCTTGTAATATCTATGGATTATTTCAGCTTTATGAATACTCATATGATCTTTCATATCATCAGCTGCTTCTTCACATTTCATTTGATATTTAATTAGATATACAGAATTAGCTTCTGATATCTGCAATACTGGATTAAATGGTCTCTTAGCAAAATTAGTAAATGCTTGTTGAATTAAGCACATTTCTTTAGCTAAAGCAGTATCTACCATCTGTTGATATCGCTCTTGAGCAGAAGCATATTTAGTTCGGTGACTATCTACTGTGTACCCAAATAGTAGTCTACGGGCATAACCTGTTTCTAGAAATTGTTTGAATTCCTCTTCTATTCTTCCCCCATCTAATAATTTAGTAGGTGTACCAAACATCATTAGATTAGTTGGGGTATTCCCTGGTAATTCTTCTGATCGTATGTTCTCTAACGTATTTTTAATGAGTTTTTGTTTTACTAAACCTACATCGTAGAGTTCTAAAAATGTATTTAATACATCTACATTAGAGGATAGATTTGATCCAACTTCATCTAGTTCTAAATTCATAGAACCTGCAGAAGCTAATAGTAATTTTTCACGCATTTGCTTTACAGCTGGAGAAGTTCCACTGTCAAAACTAAAAGCTAACTCTCCTAAACGATCAAAATGTTTCTGAAATTTATCAAGTTGAATTTCGTATTCTTCGTTTAAAGGTAGAATACTTTGACTAATATTAATTCTCCACTCGGCTCTTTCTTGAGCTAGTGTTTGTATATTTTCCTCAGCTTTTCTGGGAAATATATTATTTAGAAATTCTTTCTTAAAGTGAGCTATAAACTCACGTTCTAAAATATTAGTAGAGTGCCCCTTACCTGTTCCTGATACCATCAAATTTAGTACATAAGTATTAACTGGAATTACATCTCTATCATTTGTTTGTATATTACATCGCATCATGGACGCTACTTTAGATAAGTAATATCCAGTTAGAATGCGAAAAAAATGTCGATTATCATTGTTAACTTTGCGAACAAGGATATCGACTATCTTTTCAGAAAACGGATGGTATTTTTTCATATTTATTCCTTTTTATGTTATATGTATCTACTTCCGATCCATAAGCCGATATAAAATATAAGTA
>CALBXV010000052.1 GCA_937890045.1 uncultured archaeon | reverse complement strand
TATTCATTGTAAATATACTTATTTCAATTTAACTAACACTATAATATACACATAAATTGCTATATAAGTCAAGCATTTTTTTGTATTTTTAAGGTTGCGATTACATCAATAAATTGATCTAATGTTATAACTTCGCCTGTTTCTTTCTTAACTGTTATTTTTTCTAACAATTCAGGTTTTCTATCATTTATATTCATAAGAGCCTCAAATCCCTTTTCTGGATAAAACTTACCAAAACTTTCTTCTCCCAAAACGTTTGAATCAAAATAAACATCTTTTTCTGTATCATTAGTTAGTAATAAATAGTATAACATATCGCTAAATTATATAATTTTCTCTTATAAACTGTATGATATCGCCTTTGGGTTTCCAACCTAATTCTTTTATAGCTTTCTTATCAACACACAAACTTTCTCTCACTTCACCTTCCCATTTAGGTATATATTCTTTTGGATATTCCTTTCCAAATCCTTCCACTAACTCATTAATTGAATAATTTTTCCCATTACCAAATTCAAACTCTTCACCTGCAATATGTCCCCCTTTAAATAAAGTTAAACGATTACTTACTCTTATCAACCCATCTACTATATCTTCCACATTAGTAAAATCTCTTCGTTGTTCTCCATCTCCTGTAATGGTTAAAGGTTCTCCATTTTTATATTGTCTCTCAAAAATACCCAATACATTACAATACGCTCCATCTGAAGCCTGGTGATGTCCATATACATTATAAAATCTACATATAGTAACAGGTAATTTAAATATATTAGAATACATCTTACAAACCTCTTCACCCAACCATTTAGTAAAGGTATATGGGTTGGCGTATTTATCTCCGTGTATTGAAGATGACCCTGCATATACTACTGGAATATTTCCATTAGTCCTTGCCCACTCACATATATTTTGAGTACTAACCACATTTGAATTAAATGTAATACTTGGGGCTTCAAATGATGGTTGAATTCTTGGTAATGCGGCAATATGAAATATCACATCTGGGTTATCCATAAAGAATGAATAATCTTTTGTTAGTCTTAAATCTACATCAAAATATTTACAACCCTTTTGTTCATTTTCTTTTTTACCTGTAGAATAGTTATCTAAAGAAACTACCTTATGTCCATATTTTAATAATCTCTTTATCAAATTAGTACCTATAAAACCTACTCCACCTGTAACTATTATACGCATACTTTTAATTCCTTTTCATAAGTTTTCATTGACTTTATATTAAACTTAAATATTTCAAATTCCATTTCACCTACTTCTCCTGAATCTTTAAGTATATCTGATAATTTGACGATTACCTGAAAATTATTTACATTTAATTGATTTGTATCAAATCTAACCACTATATCATTCTTTGGTTCAATATGATATGAATGAATCTTCTTACTCAAATCAATTAAAGTATTTGGTTGTTCTTTCTTAATGTAATCATTAGCACCAATTCCTTTATGCCCAATCCAATCACCGTATATATCGCTACACCAAGGTTCTAATTCTCTTAACATTTGAGTATTACAATTCTCAACTACAAACCCTATATCATATTTAGGTGATACAATAGGTTTCATCATTTCATCGTGTTGTACCATTGTTCCCCACTTACGAATAAAATTTCTCATATTTTTAGTTGTAGTGTGTATCCATTCAGGGGAATCCTTTCCTGGAGCTCCGCCTGCCATTGGATTAAACCTACTACCTCGACTAGTCATATGATATACAAAACCTTTCCAAGTTTGAACAAATTTATAATCTAATAAATGCATTCTATTAAATATATCTGAGTCCTCTTTAGATTGAGGTGCAAACAATTTATCGTGTCCACCCACCTTTTCATAGTCATCTTTATAAATTGCCCACGGCGCAAATATACCATTAGTGGTTTCTGTATGTTGAAAATCTCTATCACTATTTAACCAATTCATCAATCCTTGTTCATCAAATTCTTCAGGTTCAATACCAAAGTCCTTTAATATCTTTTCGGGACCGTCAGGATGTAATGGTGGTTCTACTCGTGTTGCACTTACGACTGTACCTCTTTCCAAATGTTTCAATATCTCTGTATCTAAATTTGGGCAAGCATACATATCAGAATGAAAGAACATAACTATATCATTAGTTGCCTTCTCACACAAAAAATCATACCAATATACTATACCTTTTCTCTCAGGACCTTCATTTCTAAATATCTGTACATTTATATCTTTATCTTTTACTTCTTGTAAATATTCCCAGGTACCATCTGTAGAAAAATCATCCGCTAATAAAATCTCGTGAGTATAACCAAGGTTCTTTCTTATACTATTATATGACCATTCTAAATATTTCTTATTATTACGGGTTGGGATTACAAAACTAATTAACTTCATCTACTTTTTCCCATTTATCATTAGAATCTAATTTGAATGCTCCTATAAATATCTGATTCCATTGGTCAGGTTCTATCAAAGATAAAAACAATCCTGTTTCTCTCTGATACAAATAATATGTATGTCCTTTTATTGGTTCAAACTTAAAATCTGAACTAAATACCAACTTACTCCACTCATAAGCTTCAATTAACTTTCTATATTCTTCTTTTATTTCATTATACCTAGCTTTGAAATAATGATTAGTCTTAGATATTTTTTCACTTTTCCAAGTATCTACGTCAGTTGGTTTAATGGCTGGCGCACCTACATTACTTCCGTAAGGTAATATTCCAGGAGTATCTGCAACATTATCTGGTTTCTTACTCACTTTATATTTCCTCTTTCATCATGATGAATAGTTTTAGAATCTGGAAATGTAAAATTATAATATACTGGATCAGTTCCATACAAAGATTGCAATTTCAATACTGAGTCTGTATGATACAAATCTTTATCATAATCAAAATTATATTCACTCAAAGCCGCATACATCATAGTTTCAAAGTGACTGTCTGGATGACCATTCTGTATAGACATATTCTTGTACTCATCCAATCTTCCCCATTTAAATATACTCTTACCCAACTGAGTTTCTATAATAAAAAATGAGGTGTGGAATGGAACGGATTTTCCATCTATAAATTTACCATCTCTATCAAACATCCATTGTCTAGGTTGACTACCTACTTTATACTTTCCCTTTACTTCCATATAGAGAAGATCTATATAGTCTGGTGGAGTCTCTACATCTCCGTGAAAATGTAATACATAATCACACTCATCAAATAAACCACCTTCAAATGGTGTAGATAATCCAATATAGACTCCATCCATATGTCCTGGATTCTGGTCTACTTGATAGATAGGAAAAAAAGTTTCTTTATTAACTCGGTCAACTGCCTTTACATCTTGACACGTGGTAACAAGAGCAACTTTATGTTCTTCATTAATTCCCTTCAACCATTCATTCTGTTTCTGAATGTAATCTATTCTATGGGTAGTTATCAATACTCCCAACATTAACTAAATACCTCTGTCATATGTTTAAGAAATACTTCCTCTGAAAATAATTTTTCCCATAATTCCCTAGTTTGTAAACTACACTCCTCACAAAAGCTTTTATTATTTTTTAACTTCTTTGCTAGATATACAGCTTTCTCTAAATCTCCTTGTTTTACTGATAATTGAGGGTGTAACTTTCTCTGAGTATCTGCTTCATCATATCCAATACAAGGTATTCCGTGAAATGCACAATTCATTGCGAATGTTCCAGCGGCAATTGTAGGCATTAAATGTATCCCTATATGAAATTGACTCAATATGTCTATCCATTCTCTCCATTGAACATAAGGTGTATAAGTGATATCTTCTATCTGTTCTTCCATTTGTTGTTTTCTTCCCATACTTACACAATGTAATGAATACTCTGGATGAAACTCTTTACCTACTATATAAGAATCAAAACCACCATACCAACGAACAAAATTACCACCTAGTATAATTGCATCTCCCCATTGATTTCTTGGAACAATATCATCTGTAATCATTAAACTTGGTATGTCATGTATTGGTTTATCTTTTCCTACTAAACCTCTATAATAGGGAATATCTGTTTCATTCTCTGTAAGTATTCCATCTACATCTGCCAGTACATTGTAATGCCAGAATTGATGATGAATAGGCATATCTTGAAATATCCAATTAGGTCCTTCTTGCATAAACCAAATCTTCTTACCAATTCTCCTAGCTTTCTTAACGACATCCACATCATATAACCTAGCTCTGTCTTGTGCAGTTTTTGGTATCAACAATACTACGTGATCATAACTTCCTTCAATTTTGTCAATATCATAAAGTGGATGATGAGTCGCATCTAACGCTATCATTTGGGCAAATTCTGTACGAGCATTCGGGTGATTTCTGGGAACCTTTCCAGAAAATCCCATCTGACTTAAAAAACATATTTTCATTATTCCCCGCCCCTAGCTAACTCTGATATAAACTCACTCTCCGCATATTCTTTTGACATATAGGCTATCCTATCCTCACCAAACAATTTTGTAAATTTATATCCATTTAAATTAACCATAATATTTCCCCATTGTAAATCTGGATTCTTTCCATCATAAGGGTCACTAAACCATTCAAATCCTTTTAATTCCTTCAATGCCTTTCCAGTTATACAAATAAAACTACCTCTAACTGTCATACACTTTAATGGTTTATCAAAAAATTCTTTATTGACTGCTACTTCTTTCCAAGTCTTAATTGCCGCGAATGGTCTATACTCATTCTTATTTCCTGGGGTTATGATTGCGTTTGGATCCATACTAAATCCATAATTTTGTCCATTACCTATCACATCAAACTTATCACCTATTTGGTCTATACATAGATTTACAAATTCCCAATTCTTTATAATGATATCGTCGTGAGTGAAAAAAATTATATCTTCTTCTTTAAATTTAAACTTTTCATATAGTTGTTGATATCCACCCCACTCTAAACCTTCATTTGGGAACATCTCATAATCAAAATTATTCTTTATACTGTCTGGAGGCTCCTTCCTACAATTCCAAAAAACTTTCATCTCTGGATTTTCATCATTCATCCATTTGAGACCTTTATAATATTCTTCTTGATTATAATGCCAACCTATTAAACAAAAATAAATCATAACAACTCCGAAAATGTTTTAAATTTTACATCATCATTATTAGTAAGATAATTCAATATAACTCTAAAAGTTTCATAATTTTCTGAATTCCAATTATTTTTATTGTAATGCCCCGCTATATGTGATTGAAAATGTACTGCACCATCCCACTCTCTCAAAGTTGTAGTTTCATTTATAGAATCTTCTCCATAAAAAAAGGAAGTATCAAAATTTATCCCTTTGTTAATCCTATCATGTGCTGCTATCCAATCAAAATATTCTGAAACAGCGTCTGCACTATCTTGGGTACATCCCCACCCTGGCATTCTGAATCCCTTGGGACTTACACCTACGGACACCCATTCATTTATAATATCTTTAACTCTATCTTTCGCCTCGTGATAACTCAACTCTAAAAATTCTTGTTCACCTATTTCCTCAAAAGTATATTTAAATACCTTATGATAATGTCCATGTGAAGATAACTCAATCCAATCTTTAGACTTCCACCAATCCACCCAACCTTTATTTTCACTCAATGGATATTTGTCGTGATAATTAGATGGTATGAACAAATTAAATTTACAACCATACTCTTTATTAAGTTCTTCTATATAACCTACTGATTCATCACCTTCACATCCCCAACCTTGTTCTGGATGTAAATCATCTATTGCAATTACTATTTTCACTTATATCCACGCCTCATTATAACAACTAAAATCATTTTTCTTTGAAGTCATCCAATATCCATAAGATTCTGTTGGTTCTCCATAATACTTTTCAAAATTCTCATTAACTTTCTTGTTAAAAATTTCTAATTGGTTTTCAGTTGGTGATAAATTTTCAGAATTATAAGATGGTATCATTTTTCTAAATTCCAAAAATTCAGATTTATGTTTATTAGCCAATTCGAAAATCTCTTCAACCTCTTCTATATTATCCTTAGTTAAAATTGTAACATATTTAAATATAGGGTTTTGTTTATTATATTTTACTTTAAATTCTGTAAGTAAATTAAGTCTTTCCCACAATTTAGTCCAATCTTTACTTTTCAACTTTCTACTTTCACAATAAGTTTTTTCTGTTCCTGCTGATATATTAACTTCAAACCTATCCACTCCCCATTTAACAAAATTTTCAATATCATCCGTAGTAATTTTTGTAAAATTAGTAAATATTTTAAGTTTAAACCCACTATCTTTAATTAACTTAACCATTTCAACAATTCTTGGAACTATAAATGGTTCTCCACCACCACTTATAGAAATTTCTTCACACCCACCAAGTTCTTTTAAATCTTTCACTATACTTTTAACTATATCATATTCTATAAATTCTTTTGCCCAATGTTCCCATCCATTCCATTGACCTTTCTCACTCAACATTGTATGAGACCAACTCCAACAAAAATCACATCTATGATTACATGGATTTCCTATCTCAATTTGAAATTCTCTAGGTCCTATTTTTGGAAACTCTTCCTCAATTCCACCTTCTTCATGTATTTCCTTTAAGTTAGCATAATGTGGGCACGAATTACAAGCATTATCCCATTCTTTATTTTTTTCCTTTAAATTGTCTTTTAAATCCTGTCTTAATGTATTATATTTTTCAGATTTCCATAATTTTTTAAAAGATCCATCTTCATCATAACTTCCAATTGAAGGTACATTACCACAACATAACCAATATTTTTTATCAGGAGTTATTTTACCAAAAAGATGCCCAATATAACAACTTTGCAATAATTTATTCACTTCTTTTTTCTTTTTTTATCTTTATCTAAACCTTCTGGATCTTTAACTGTTATATTCATATTATGTTTTCTTCCTGAAACATCTTTCATTTTTCTTTCCTGTTCACTTCCTTTAAAAACTCTATAAAAATCTAATTCTTCGTGGTGTGTTGATACTTCAAATACAACTCCAATTGTTAATGCTTCTAACTGGTGTGGTTGACCTGGTGGTTGTCTGACAACATCTCCAGGATATAATTTAAGAGTCTTAACCTCTGCTATTTCTGTATCTATCCACCTATAAATAAATTCACCCTCTTCTACATACCAAGTTTTATCTTTAACTATATGATAATGCATTGAAAATTTACAACCCGCTTTAAATTTCAATAACTTACCACAATACAACTCATTATTTTCTATAATAAGTTCTTCACCCCACCCTTTAGGTAATATCCGAGCACGCCCCTCAACAAACTCTCCTATTTTCCACTTACCACTACGTAGATTTTGTATGTCTGTGGATGACTTCCATTTTTTAGGTTCTTTTGATTTAAACTGTTTTGTCTCTTTCACCAACTAATCTCCCAATCTTTAAATTCGGCGGCTATACAATCTACCTTATAATCTTTTCTACCACCACCATCTAATTGATCCTGTATTATGTTTTTTGCAGTATTCCTAATACCATTTAATCCATGAGTTAATCCAAGATTTCCGTCACCTTCGCCGGCTCTGTATTTGGTTTCATTGTGCCAAATATGTAAATTCATTTGAGAAAGTACAACTATAGCACGAACAAATTCAGCATCTACACCTTCTAAATTTAAATCATGAAGTATCTCTTGTATCTCTTTTGCATATTCTTTCTTATGCTCTGGTATAAAAACTTCCTTTAACTGAATGATAGAAAGTCTATCTATTAACTCACTTATGGTCGGTAGATATTTTCGTAATTTCATCTTTTAACTCTTTCCTTGTAATTAATTTTTTAGAATTATTATTTAAATTGTGAAGATTCGTTTCACATACTTTATGATTCTTCATCCAAGAATTATTATTCTCTCTATTGATATGTGCTGCCTCGTCTTTCATCCCATCTACATACATTCGCTTTTTAGGATGATTTCTATTATGTACTTTCAATATATTTTTCACTACGAACTGTTTATACTCTCCCCCAAGTATTTTACCAGCAACTGTCATAAAAGAAGTGTCCTCTCCACAAGCCCAAACTCCCAAAGGTATATTAGCTCCTGCCATAACCAACTGACTTGATATAACCAATCCACTACCATCAAATTTTGGACTATTTATCATACTTAACATAACTTCATCTGATTCGGAATTTACTTCATTCATTTCATCTAACGACATAGTATATAAAATACTACTTGGGTCATTTTCCCAAGCTTCTTCTCTCTCTTTAAACTTTGCATCTGTAAATTTCGGATGTTCTAAAACCTTCCAACTGTCATCCCACATTTTTCTAACTGCAAATGTAACTATGTATCTATAAATATCATTCTGATTCGTGTAATCTTTAATTAATTTCAACACTTGGTAAGTTTCTTTTGGTAACAAACAATCACTTTCACCCCAAATCAAAAAATCAGTATTAGGTGCGAACATATTATTAAAATCTCGCCTGTAATCACCTATAAAATAAAAATCATCTGAATCTGTCGTAGTAACATTTAAATGTTCATATCTAAAATTTTGTAATATTTTTGTATAAAACTTTTCTTCTACTTGTTCAATAACTTTATCATTCTCTGGTTTCTCAAAGTATGTGTTAGTATTGAGATAAAAATCTATATAAATATTTTTATGTTCTTCTTCTGGAACTTGACCGATAAGTTGTATCAGAGAATCCACATATTCTCCAACCATCTCAATCTCATACCACATTATATGACAACCTATAGCTATTTTCATATAACTGCTCTACCTTTCATATCTTCCCAATCTCTATTCTTTCTTACTTTATCATTTACACTAAGAACTGATTTTAATAACTCTGATTCAAACTCACTAACTATAGCTGAAACATCTTTAGGTAAACAATGTCCACCAAATCCTAAATCACCATCAGGACCTGGAACAGCCCAATGTGATTTACCAAGTCTTTCATCATATATTGCATACTCTACAACCTTATCGTAATCAATATCTCTTTCATCACATATTTGTTTCATCTCATTTGCAAATGATACTTTAGTGGCGAGAAAACAATTAACAAAATACTTAACCATCTCGGCGTAAGTTGCACTTGTTTTAACAATAGTTGCGTGTGGAAATACCCTACTATAAATTTGTCTTAATTTATTTGTACCCCTTCTAATTCCACCTAATATAATTCTACTCTGATTCTTAAAATCTTCAAGAAAATTAACCTCAGTAAGAAACTCTGGGTTGAATATAACATCTACTCCTTTACACTTTCTATGTAATC
>CALBXV010000051.1 GCA_937890045.1 uncultured archaeon | reverse complement strand
TGTGGGGTTGACTGAATAACAGGTTTTGTTAAAGGCTTGTAATGTATCCTAATCCCTCTTGTGGTAGAGGAGTATTCACCTAAATGTTGGTAATACTGAAAGACATTTCGTGCGGGAGTTTGAGTCAATATAATTAGAAAAAGAAGCCTACTTTTTCACTTCATTGGGAGTACCCGAAAGGAAATCTCCCTGTAAACTGACCGAATAAACTTTTCTTTGAGAGTTAAGGTAGTTGTTTAGAAGTTGTATTCGCCTCAACGGTGTTAATAGCATTGAGAGAGAATCGAAGTAACTTTCGGAAATAATGTGTGAAGCTATAAAATCAGAGTGATTCAATGCGAAATGGCATTTTCGCACCCCCAAAATTTCAAAACTTTTTTACGAGGAAGCCTCTTTATTCTCACTTTTATTATTTTAAATTATACTATCGAATATATGCTTCCTCAAACTTTTAATATGAGGCTCGAAAATTTTTAGTTTCCACTTGAAATAAACAACTTAAAAATGAGGGCCTCATATTTTTTAAAAAAAAATGTATTTTTATGAAAAAACATTATATTTATAAGTAATAAAGGTTTGATATCGCTCAATTGAGGATATCAATGTTTGACTAAATAGTAAACAAAACAGGAGAAAACAATGACTAAAATCGCATTTCGTACAAACATCCCTTACTTCGATAGGGATTCTTTTTTGACCCCGTTTGATAAAATATTCGATCAAATGGTTGAAACTCATTATCCAGAAATAACAAAATCCGTTGGTGTAAAACCATATGGTAATACTGCATATCCAAAAGTTAACGTATATGAATACGACGACAAAGTGGGTATTGTAGCAGAGATTCCTGGATTAAACAAGAAACAACTCAAAGTAGATGTTGAAGATGGAACTCTTACAATATCTGGAGATAAACACGGTTCTTTAATGAAAGATCAAGGTGCTAGAGTTATCCGTAAGGAATTAAAGCAATCTTCATTTAAAAGACAATTTGAATTGGGTGAGTTGTTAGATGGTGAGAACATTTCAGCCAATTTTAAGGATGGAATTTTATCTGTCTCAATTCCTAAGATGGAGCAGGAACAACCGAAGAAGACTACTGTAAAAATATCCTAAATGAAGGAAATGATACGCATCAGAGATGATGTGTATGTCCTACTTGGAACTGTATCGGTAAGTTCTGGTTACACAATTGATGAACTAAAAAATATGTATTCACTTGCGGATACAGTTCTGAGAAAGGATGATTTGTGGTATATTACCCATAAAACCATAGTTGCTGAATTTGAAGATATTATAGATAAAAAAGACAGTTAAGTAAATATATATTCTATTTATAATTGTATTAATAAACAGATATTAAAGGAGAATTTTGTGGATGATTTTTTTGATAAATTATTTCAAAAAATAGCAGAATTTCATGAAAGAGAAATTCATATGAGTCAATCTTTAGCAGAGAATGATGAAGACATACCAATGTATGTTTTAGAGAAGGCAAGACAAGATTTTCATCTTAAAGAATATTTGTGGTTTAATAGAGATAAGATACCTAGTGCATAATAACATTAAGGAGTTACATGAAATATCAACGTACTGTAGAAGAAAGACTTGATCAATTATTACAAGTTATTGAAAGACTCATTGAAAGAGTAACAGATAATACTATTGATAGAGATGATCTTTCTAATCAATTAAGTAATTTACATGAAAGATTAGAACAAGTACATGGGTTAGTAGAATTGGAAGATGAAGATTAGAGAACTAAATATTATATGCTTGAACGATTTAAAAACTTTAAATTATTAATCGGTATATCTGCTTTAACAGTAGCAGGGTCAGCAGCGTTCTTTTCAGTATTTGGTTTATCAAAGTTATTTTCAGGAGCACAAACTTCAGTAATTATAATGGCAGGTTCATTAGAGTTTACTAAACTTGTAGCCGCTTCATTTTTATATCAGTATTGGTATAGAGCCAGTAAGATATTAAAAACTTATTTGGGTATTGGTGTGGTTACTTTAGTGTTAATAACTTCAGCAGGTATCTTTGGATATCTATCTAATGCTTATCAAGGTGCAACAATAGAATTTGAAAAACAATCTACAACATTATTATATAAAGAAGATAGATTAAGTCAATTAGAAGAAGATAAAGTATATCTTAAAGCAGAGTTAGAACAAGCTATAGCGGCATTACCTGATAATTATATCACAGCAAAAAGAAATCTTCGTGAAGATTATAATCCAAAAGTATTAGCAGTTAATGATGAGATATTAAAAATTAAACAAGAGATTGGTGATTTAAAAGTTACATTAGTGCAAACAGGAGTGGATGTGGGTCCCGCAATTTATTTGGCAAGAGTATTTGGAACTGATGTAGATACAGTTGTAAAGTTCTTTATATTCATTTTAATTTTTGTATTCGATCCAATGGCATTAGCTATGGTATTAGCATGGAATACTGCACTTGGTAGAAGAAGTTTTGAAGTATATGAAGAGGGTGATAAAAAGGAAAAAGAAAAGGGTGATAAAAATAAAAAAGAAAGAAAAGTCCTAACAAGCCCCGAATTTGATGATAGACCACGAAAGGGAAGTGTAAAAATTGTATAATAAAAATTTCACATACCGCGGGGGTGATAACCGAAAACAGGCAGTTGACGCACCTGTAGAAAAATGCGTCTTACACTAAAAAAAACGAGGAGACGTTTCATGAAAAACAAACGTAATCTAATCTCATTGGTAATAACATTTCTAATGCCTATGTTCATTTATGGACAAAGTGTTAGTGGTACGGTTGCTGATGAGGCAGGGAATCCTTTGGCTGGAGCTAATGTAGTTGTACAAGGAACTGATTTGGGTGCCGCTTCTTTGGAAGATGGTACTTATTCGATTAAAATCGGAGAAGGTTCACATACACTAATAGCTTCTGTTATCGGGTATGAATCATCTTCACAAACAGTAGATGTTAGTGGAGATATTAGTCTCGACTTTAGCTTAGCGGTTTCCGCAGTCGAGATGTCAGCATTGGAAGTTTTGGCTTCCCGTGCAGGCGAAAAAACACCTGTTGCTTATACTACGGTAGAAAAAGCAGATATGGAATTCCGTCTTGGTAGTCAAGACCTTCCAATGGCGCTTAATCTAACACCATCAGTATATGCTACGCAACAAGGTGGTGGTGCGGGTGATGCTCGTATCAATGTTCGTGGTTTCAATCAGCGGAATGTAGCCGTGATGATTAACGGAGTCCCACAGAATGATATGGAGAACGGTTGGGTCTATTGGTCTAACTGGGATGGTGTAGCAGACGCTTCACACTCTATCCAGATCCAACGTGGATTGTCCGCAGTCAACTTGGCAACACCTTCTATTGGTGGAACTATGAATATCATAACAGATCCTGCCACTCACGAAAAGGGTGGTAAGTTCAAGCAAGAAAGTGGTGCAGGTGGTTTTCTAAAAACTACTCTGAATTACAATAGTGGTCTTATTGGTGATAAACTCGCCTTGAGTGGTGCTATTGTAAGAAAAACAGGTGATGGTCTCATAGACAAGACATGGACAGATGCATGGGCATACTACTTTGGTGCAAGTTACGCACTGAATGAAGATAACCGATTCGAATTATATGCAATCGGTGCACCCCAACGTCATGGTCAAAATCTATACAAACAGAATCTCGGTGCTTATGATGCCGATTTTGCTGAGAGTGTAGATGGATATGATACTGAAGCACTTGGTGAAGATGGTAAGTTCAAGGATGTTGGACGTACATTTAATCAAAATTGGTCTCCAGTAGACCCATCATATACAGGTAAACAATACTATTATATGTATGGTGCTAAAACAGTAGCAAGACACGATCCCAACTTTATTAACGAAAGAGAAAATTTCTTTCACAAGCCTTTGGTAAACCTAAATCATTTTCTAACTATTAATGACAAAACAATGTTAAGTTCAGTATTGTATTGGAGTGGTGGTTCAGGTGGTGGTACAGGTACTTATGGTAGGATTCCTACTATGGATGCTGATGGTAATCTTGGTGATGATGACTATAAATTTTATTATGGTCGTTCTCCCTGGACACGTGATTGGAATGCTCTTATCGCTATGAATAGTGGTGATTCTGATACAGTTTATGTAGACAAAAGAGTAATCACACGCACACATGGTATTGATAATAATCAATCTGTAGGTATTTTGAGGAATAGTATTAATCGTCAGAATACATATGGCCTTATTTCTAAACTTAATTATGATGTAAGTGATGAACTTCAATTACAATTAGGTATAGATTGGAGAACTGCTGGTATAGAACACGCACGTGAAGTACGTGATCTAATGGGTGGTGATTATTATGTGGATTATGCTGATGATAATGTACCTGATGGTAAAAGAGTTGGATTAGGTGATATAATCGCTTATCATAACTCAACCACAGTTGATTGGTTAGGTGGATTCTTACAAGGAGCTTATGCTTCAGGTCCACTTTCAG
>CALBXV010000050.1 GCA_937890045.1 uncultured archaeon | reverse complement strand
TCGTCTTGTAACTCTTTATGTTTTAATAAAAATGTAACTAATTTTTGTAACTCTATTTCTTCATTACATACTGTAATGGCATAACTAATTTTCATATTCGAATCGGGTTTCTAATGCTTCCTTTAAACTATTTGATAATTTTATAGGCTCTTTATAAACTGGAGATTTTCTAGCTTTCAGATAATCATAAGTTCTATAAAGATTATTAGATCTATTTAAAGGTTTTAAATCTCTGTAAAGCCTTCTTAATTGTACTTCCCCCATATCTCCTTTAGTTTCTAATTTTAATCCATAAATCTTATTTTTAGCATCTACTAACTCAATTTCTCCGATTTCCATTAAAAATTTTTCTATAACATCTCTGGGAACCAATGGCCTGTTACTTTCTTCTATTTTTAATCCAATCAAAAATCGTTTAGCACCAGATTTAGTTGGTACTTTTATATCTCTAGCCAATGTTAAAATAGAATGTGTCAAAGCTCTACCACTTCGTTCATTCTTATATCTAAATGAAATTATATCTCCCGCCTTTACCTTAGGCCATTGCGTGATTACTTTCATTTCCCTTTCCTTCTATTATTACTTCTATATATCGTAGTGCTTCATAAAATAATACATAATTAAATTCTCTAGAATTATCCATATCTAATTCAAAATCATATCCTTTTCTCTCTGATTTAATATATTTAGCCGCTACCCAACAATAAGTATCTTCAAAAGTTTCTGGATCTTCTTTCGGATACACTACACCTTTTTCTGGAACATTTACTACTGATGGATACCAATAAATAGACCTCTCGATATCATATTGTTTTAAATCTATAACTACCTGTGGTGTGTTTTTTAAATGTTTTTCCATAAATTCTGAATCTTCTCCCATCCTACCATCAGACATATAACCACATCTAAAACACATATATGATATTAAATCTCCTTGAGATTCCTCAATACACATTTTTTCAGCATTACATACTGGACAAGTTATTTTCTTTTCCACATTACACCTTTTTAAGCTTTGGAAGTTTTATTTTAGTAGGTTCTGATTGAGAATCGCTAACCTTTTTAAGTTTAGGTAAATTAAGAGCAACTTCTTTTGGAAATTCAGGAACATATTTATCAATAATCATTCCTAATTTTTCTGTCATTTTCTGTCTAGTAAAATTTCTAGCATATATTGCCTGTCTTTTAGATTTTTTACTATATTTTTTGTATTGTTTAAAACAATTAACCAACTCCCTTTTGACCATAGGATAGTCACAAGTAAACCATTTAGCTCCTTCTTGATATATATTCTCTGGAAATGCATCTTTCGGAACTTCTGTTAATCTTCCTTTTATAAGAGTAACGGCGTCCTTTTTAAGAAAATCTAAATGTCCACTCCAATTACTAACCAACATAGGCTTTCCAGTAGTTGAAAATTCTAAAATAGGCCTTCCAAAACCTTCTCCGTGAGTAAACATAGTCATAGCTTTTACTTTAGGATGATGATATAATGCATTCATCTGGTCATCTGTCAAATCTCCGTGTAATAAATACACGGGTGGTAACTTCTGTCCTGGAAATTGTTTTTTAATTTGATCAATTTTACCTAATATCTCGTATCTGTCAAGTACTGATGGGGTAGCACCTGTAGTTTTCAAAATCAACGCTGGTTTCTTTAACTTTCTACCATACGCTTCATAAAATATTTTAATTAATGCACCAACATCTTTTCTGTCATTACCTAAACCTCCCTGTAACCAATGTCCTGTAAAAAAATAACAAAAATCTTCTTCAATTTTACCTAATTCCTCGTTTATCAAATCATCAGTTGTAACTTTTCCATAAATATTTTCATTATAACCTTCAAACAATACTTCTATAGGTTTCTCTAAAAGTAATTCTCCAACTTTTTCTTTAGTTTCTTCGTTAGTTTTATCAAATTTAGTCTTAACAATCCATTCTTTAGTAAATTCAGATGGAACTATATTTAAATCCATCCTATTTAATCCTTCTATCCATTCGGGTCTTACTGCGGTAAATTCAGCCCCTGCGGTGATACCTATATTATATTTACCCCACGTCTGAAATTCATTTGGAACTACAATATGAATATGAAGTTCTGGTTGCTTTTCTAAATGAGGTTCTGGTAAATACCTGTCAAGTAACTTTTTATCTTCTGGATTTTTTTCATCCAAAGCATTTTGTGGTGTTGATCCCCACCGAACTGGCATTATCTTTACATCATATAAATCTAAATCAATAAGTGAATGTACTATATCTCTTGCATGTGCCCCATAACCACTTCTTGTACCTACAGGTGCTGTAACTAAACAAACTGGTTTACTCATCTTCGTACCACTCATGCTCTTCCTCTTCAAATTCTTCTTCATAATCTCCACTACCATCAAATGTATATGTATCTGTATAACTATTTTGATAGTCGTCTGACATCCACACAAACTCTCCCTTGAAAGTAAAATCTAATTCTTCTTGTAATTTTTTAATAAGAAACAAAACTTCATTGGCATAATTATATCTCCATGGGTCCTCATTATCTCCCATAAGAATAATATTACCATCTTCAACCTCTAATACTTCCTCTATTATGTTCCATTCATTAGAATCTTCTGTAAATTCAAGAACTTTATCTACTCTATCTTTAGTTATTTTCTTACCATTACCTTCTAAATCAAAACTAAAACCATTATAATCACTCATTTATGCCTCATATAACTTAAATTGTTTTCTTGGTGTCCACTTTTCAAAACCTCTATCCATATCTTCTATGAATCTCTCGCTCATTCTCTTAGCTGAAAGACAAGTATCTTCTCTCAACATCCACTCTCTACCTTCTAATCCAGCCTTATCTCTATCTTCTTTTGGTGTCTGATACCATTCATATAACTTTTCAGCGGCATCTTCAAAACTTGGTCTATCATCAAAAATATATGGTGTTGGAACTGAACCTTGTAATGATCGATTAGTAGGCCATATTGGTTTTGTCCAACTACCGTGAGTAAGTCGTGGATTATCTTTCCACTTCTTTGCATCGTGTAAAGAATGTATATCTGTATAATCTTCTGCTGTCAATAATTTACCATCAAGTCTAAATCCACATTGATCTTGCATTCCACCAGTAACATTTACAATCATTGGAGTACCCGCCATTACTGATTCTGCTGTTCCTAGTCCAAATCCTTCGTTGGAAGCCAGATTAATAGTAACATCTGCAAAATTATATAAATAATTTAAACATTCTGGAGTTAGTTTTTCCGTTGAAAATTTAACATTTTTTCCAGGTGCTACTGCATCTGCTACCGCCATCAAGTCAGTTCCATTTTCATCAATTGGATTTGTATGCATTAACAATAAACATTTATTTCTTTTTTCTTCTGGAAGCATATCTACAAATGTACTAAATGATAGTATTACATCACCTGGTAATTTTCTACGAATATTTCTAGCGTTAAAAAATACTACAAATTCGTAATCTTCAACTGGGTGTTTACTTTCCGTCATAAAATTTTGATAACCTTTGTCATCTCTAGGTAAAGGTTTAAAAACATCTTGATTTATTCCATGTGGAACATAAGTTACTTGCCAATCTTCAGGCGGTTCTTGGTGCCAAACATTATTAACAATATTTACAGTTTGTTTAGATATATTCATAATCAAATCACACGATTCATAATATGGTTCATTCCACATTGGATAAGGTAAATCATCCCATATATTATAATAAAAAATCGGTATCTGTGACCGAATTTCATGCTCCATAGAATATAACCAAGTCCAAAATCTTGGATCTGTATAGTGTAGAATTGCGTCTGGTTTTTCTTTTCGCATTACTGCTCTCAACAACTCTTGGTCTCCATATCCGTCACATGGATAAATCATCAAATATGGATCTTCAATTTCAGGACTTACTTGTCTTATATCATCCCGCATATCAAACACTTTACCTGTGTCTGGATGTTTAATAGCTCCCCCTATTTGAACCCAGTCATAATGTTCAATAGTACCTAAAACAAATTCTTTTGAAACACAACCTACTCCTGATGACATTCTTAAATCATCAGATAAAAGTAAAATTTTCTTCTTTTTCTTCATAACATACTACCTGAATGTTCCAATTCTTGATATTCATCAATTTTCTTTTTAAACTCTCCATCCGTTGTATATAAATCCAATGATCTATTAACAAGTTTTTGAAGAGTAAACTCATCTTCTAAACAAAACCTTTTAAATCTCTTATGAAGGCTTGCTAGAATCTTTACTGATGTTAATTTTAAATCTTCGTTCATAACATAATCTCTTATTCCATATATACATATATATAATAAATATATACTTAATTTATAATAATAACCTTTTTATTAAAGTTTTCAGCGTGATTTAGTGTATTACGAGTTCCATTTGATTCAACTCCCTCTGGTATAAAACCTACAACCATATCACTATAATTTGCTATCTCTTTATTCCTTTTAAAGTAATTCCATACTGCATATGGTTTACCATAATTAAATGCTTCCCTGATACAAAATTGGTTATGTGGAAAATGTGCTGGTGGAAATTCAACATATCTTAAATCCAACTCCATTGATACCTGTTTAGCAAATTTATCTGCTCCATATTTACATCCACCACTAACAATTTCCAATTTATCACCAAACTGTTCTTTACATTGAAAAATAAATTCTTTTATTTTTAGTTTATTATCGTACTTACGACTACCTACTATCGCCACTTTCATTATAATTATGGTCTGTCCTTTTTTGTATTTTTTTAGGTTTGGGTCCAGTTGTAAAACTTAAAATTTCATCAAAATGTTT
>CALBXV010000049.1 GCA_937890045.1 uncultured archaeon | reverse complement strand
TCAATTATTGCACAGTTATTTTTTCCAGTCACTATTTTAATTGGATTATTAGTTGTTTTTATATTTAATATTCTATCTATTTTTGTAAGTTGTTTTGGATTATTTACATTAGTTAATATTACTGGGATATTAATTCCTGATTCTCTCAATTCTCTAATAGCAAACGGGTCTAAAATTTTCATTCCAAATCTACCAGCTATATGTGCTTCATTATATGATAAATTAAATATTGGTTTAGCTGTTTTTACTATCTTTGGATCTGCATTTAATACTATACCTTCTTTTTCAAAGTCTAATATTACATCATATTCTTCATGTAATAACATTGATAAATTAACAGCCGTCCTATCACTACCCCCCCTTTCATATGTAGTTTCTAATCCATCTTCTGTTATTCCAATATAACCGCCAATACATGGTATATTTTCATTTGTAAACATTTTTTTTAGTTTAGATACTCTTTCTTGAGATTTTGATAGTAAAAAATTTGCATTTTCAAATTCATCATCTGTAATAATTGGCCAATCTTTTAATGTTAAATATGTAGATTTTAATCCATTGCTTTTCATTACATAACTCATTAATATATTCATTAACATTTCTCCACTATATGCTAATAATCTTGATCTGTTTACATCAACACATCGTCTATTATCTAATATTTGATTTAAAGCACGATTAATTTTTTGTTTTGCTTTGTATAATTCGTCATTAAATTGTTTTTTATACTGTTTTGATATGTATTTTTTTTCACATTCAATATATGGATTTATTAGTGGATCTATTGATATAGGATTAAAATTAGCATATTCATTTCCAATATCCATAGCTACATCTGTTATTGACGAAATTTTGTTTTTATAATATGTTTTTGGTGCTGAAACTATTATTAAAGGACCAATCTTACATTGTTTTTTAAGTTTTTTAATTCTATCAATTACTAATGGTATATTTTCACCATTAACTCCAAATACACCTCCGCCAAATTTACTTATAATTAATTTATTTTTCATATTTTTATTTACATTCTCCATCCTTATATTCTATATTTCTATGAAAAATTTAATTTTAAATATTATGTTTACTAATAAAAAAGATTATAGTAGAGTAGAATTTTATGACTAAAAAACAACTTATAAATGAAAGGAAATTAGAACAAGCACTTACAATACTTAAATCAGTTGCTGATAGTAATTCTGTTCCAAGAAATATTCGTAAAATTGTTAAAGAATCAATAGTTATGTTAAATGATACTGAAACATCAATCTCTATACGAGCTGCTAATGCTATTGCATTTCTTGAAGATGTTTCTCAAGACCCTAATATGCCCTCTTATTCTAGAGTTACAATTTGGTCAGCAGTTAGTAATTTAGAATCAATTAGGGAATAAATTTTATATTATTAAATTATTTAGCAATAACAATTATACTTTCTTATATTCTGGATACCAACTTTTTGTCCCATCAACCAATTTTTTATATTTAAAATCACTATATGTCAATGGAAAATTTTCTTTCATTATTGTTGCTACTTTATCAAATATCATACGAATTTCTACTTCTGCCGATTCATGAGTACGCATAGTTATTACATGTCTTATCGTTCTATGATTTGCTGACCAAATTATATTAGTCGCAATTCCTTGTGGTAATATACGTCTTAATGATGAAGTTATTATTTTTTTTACATCAAACTTTTCTTCTTTCCAATTATAACTTTTTTCAAGTTTGTGATAATTATCTTCAATTGATTCAATAATTAATTTTATGTCTTTTTGTTTATCAATTAAGTCTGGTGGTAACCAAATCCTTATATTTTCTGGTCTTACATAACGTAATGACTCTTGACTTATTGCTGTTCCAGCTCTATGTCTTACTAATTCATGTGTAAATACTCTACTAACATTTAAAAATGCAAAAGTACACGTTGCATGCTCAAAAATTGATCCATCACCTTTTGCCAATGTATTTGTAATATATTCATTTGAGTTTTGTCTTATCTGTGTAACGTTAGGATTTAATCCAACTCCAAAACTTTTGTAACAAATACGACCAGCTAATTCTGATAAATAATCTCCATCTGATTGTGATAACTCTTTAGTTCTTTTTAACCATTGTAACGCTGTTTCATCTCCTAAAGTTTTTAACATTTTTTGCACTTCATTGTAATCGATTTTTGTATTAGCTATAAGGTATACTTCAGGATTTACAAGTTTCATATTTCTCACTATTTTACTTTATTAGTTGATATATTATTTATGATTTATATATTATCTAGTTATTTTATTAAATAAGAATTAATTTGAAAATAACTAATATTGAATGCACTGTTGTTAGTATACCAATGATTAATCCTATACGTTATTCACAAGGTGTAGTTGAAGGAACTACTAGAACTATTGTTAAAATTTATACAGATGAAGGAATTACTGGATTTGGTGAAACTACTGGTGCTTCTTCAAAGCATATTATTGAAAATAGTCTTAAACATCATTTTATTGGTGCTAATCCATTTGATATTGAAAAACTTTTGATAAAAAGCTCTGGTTATTCTAGACATCATCCTTTTCTCACTCGAAATATGAGACATTTTAGTGGAATTGAAATTGCTTTGTGGGATATTATTGGTAAACATGTAGGAATTCCTGTTCATTATTTAATTGGTGGTAAATATAGATCTAAAATTCCCTTTACTGGATATATGTATCCTACTAACGCTCAATTTGATATGAAATATAACGTTTCTGAAGATATTGCAAATAATTGTAAAAAAGCTGTACAAAAATTTGGTTATACTAGATTAGAAATTAAACTTGGAATTTTTAAACCAGAAACTGATATTAAAATTATACAAACAATGAGAGAAGTATTAGGGTCAGAAATAGAGATTGGTATTGATTCAAATGGTATTTGGGCTCCTGAAACCGCTATAAAAACTATAAGAAAAATGGAAAGTTATGATATTTGTAATGTTGAAGAACCATGTATTGGATTACTTGCTTCTGCTCGTGTAAGAAAAAAAGTTAATACTCCAATATCAACTCATATCCCTCTCATTCCTGAAGTTGTTAAACTTGAAGCTGCTGATGTCTTAGTTCTTGACCCTTATGAAGTTGGAGGTATTAATGTTACAAAAAAAATGATAGCTTGTGCTGAACAACATAACCTCGGTTGTTGGTTGCATTCAACTGCTGATTTAGGCATATCAATGGCCGCAAATATGCATATTATTGCTTCTTCCTCTCATATAATTCATCCAAGTCAAGGAACTTATGAACATATTTCTGATGATATTATTAAAGGTGGAAAATTCCAAATTATTGATGGTCAAATTAATGTGCCTACCAGTCCAGGATTAGGTATTAGTCTTGATGATAAAAAAGTTGAAAAATATAATCAAATTTATGAAGAAAACGGTGAATATGGTTACCCTGGTTACGGCTTAATTCCTTTTGACCCTAATAATCCTGATTGGTGGCCTAGTATTCCAACTTGGTAAAATATTAATTTAATATTTTTATAATTCAGACGTATTAGATTCTTTATGGGAACAATTAATACCGTTCAAGGTCCAATATTACCTGAAAAATTAGGTATAACAACTATGCATGAGCATGTATTTGCTGATTTAGCTGATATTTTTTATACTGCACCTCAAGACCCTGAGTTACGTAAATATGAAAACAGTCCAGTTACTATGGAAATTCTTGGTTTATTACGTCGAAACCCAAGTTTAACTAAACAAAACTGTTTTATAAATGATGAAATACTATCTCAAAAAGAGTTAAAATATTTTAAAAATCTTGGTGGTGATTCTATTGTTGATGTTACCTTAGAAGGTATGAGACGTAATCTTAAAAAATTAAAACAAGTTTCAATAAAAACTGATTTAAATATTATTGCAGCAACTGGCTGGTATCTTTACCAAGCTCATCCACCATATGTTAAAAAGAAAAATATAGAAGAATTATCAAATATTATGATTCAAGATTTAACTGAAGGTATTGAAAATGAAACTGAAGGTACTGAAAATTCTGATATTAAAGCTGGTGTCATAGGCGAATGTGGTTGCAGTAATCCAGTTCCATATCATCCACAAGAGAAAAAGGTTCTACAAGCATCTGCTATTGCACAATCAAAGACTGGAGCTGCATTTACTATTCATCCTGCTCTTATTGATGTAGAAAAACGTATAGGTTCTGTTCAATGTGCTGAAGTATATTTAGATTTAATTGAAAATCATGGTTGTGATTTAAATAAATTATATCTTAGTCATGCAGATAGAACTTGTATATATCCTGATTACCATTATAGACTTTTGGAAAGAGGAATTACTTTAGGATTTGATTGTTTTGGTAAAAATTATTATTGGGATGTTGCATATGTTGGTGCTGGTGGGAGGTCAGATAATGAACGAGTCACTGGTATTGTAAATTTATGTAAACTTGGTTTTGATAAACAAATTACTTTAGCACAAGATTGTTGCTTTAAAACTGATTTGAGACAATATGGTGGTTTTGGTTATTCTCATATATTAAGAAGTATTATTCCTATGTTAAAAATTTCTGGAGTAAGTAATAAACAAATTAATAATATGTTAGTTGAAAATCCTAAAAGATTATTAGCCTTTTAATTGTTTATAAATATATAATGACACGAAAAATTACTGTTACAAATATAAATGATGCTCCTGCCCGTAAATTTCAGGAAGGAGTAATTAGTAGAAGAATGGTTACATTACCAAAAGATGATTCTGATAGATTTATGCTTAGTATCATGACTGTAGCTCCTGGAACTAAAATGCCTGAAGGTGCATATGACGATAAGGATGAAGCAATTTATGTGATAAAAGGACAATTTAAATTAACTTTTAAGAATGAAACAATTACCTTAAACCCTGGTGATGCACTGTTTATTCCTATGGGAGAAGCATCTAGTATGGAAAACCCTGGAAGTGAAACTACTGAACTTCTTGCTGTTATAGCTCCTTCTAAGAATAGTGAAGAGTTAGAATTATAAAATAGACGATAATATGAATAAATTACTAAATAAAAAGAACAATAAACAATTAATTACGATTTATCTAAGTCGTGGTAATTTGTATGATCGATTTATAGATCACTGTGAAAAACGAGGAATAAAAGCCACTCATAAAACCATAGATCTAATATCACAATACTTAGAAGAAAAAGAGAAGAATCAATAAAAATAATTTATACATCTATTTATTGTATAATTATTATTGAGTTTTACATATTTTAATTTAAGATTACGCATATTAATTGCTAATTTTTTAATTATGATGTGTGTAACAGTTGCCTACTCTTACGGTGTTTTTCATGTTATATTTCTTGACTATTTTCAAATTACTAATACTATTTCTTCGTCTATATGGACAACACAAGCACTAACCGCTAGTATTCTCAGTCCTGTTGCTGCAATTTTCATTAAAAAATTTAGAACAATATACGCTGGTTTAATTTGTGGAATTCTAGTTTGTATTGGTATAATCTTATGTGGATTTACTACTTCATATTTACAATTATACCTATTTTTTGGTTTAATAACCGGTATGGGTATGAGTGTTGGTGCTATGCTTCCTATAATTAATATTTCATATGGACCTAAAAAAAATAGAACTACAGATCTAGGTGTAATATTTTCTGGTGTAGCAGTCGGTATTACAATTTGGCCAATTTTTTCTCAATATCTTATTAATTCTTTTGGATGGCAAACAACCTTAATGATTATAGGAACCATTTTAGGAATTATTATCTGCTTTATGTCTTTAATTGGAAGTTATAATATTAAAAATACTACAGTACCTTTAGACCCAGTAATTAAAAATAAAACTAAAAATTATAATATACTAATAATTGGTGTAATATTTACTCTTTCTTTTGCATTAATAAGTACTATTTTAACATATTTTGTATCTTACAGCATATCTTTAGGCATGAATTCATTAATGGCTGCAAGTACTATCACAGTGATTGGCGCTTCATCATTAATTGGTCGTCTTGGTATTAAATTTATATCAGTAAAAATTAATAATTTATATCTATTATTTTTTATTTATTTAGGACAATTTTGTACATTTTTCTTATTATTAAATAATAATGTTTATAGTGTTTTTCTTTTTGCAATATTTTTTGGTATAGCATATGGATCATGGATTACAATTATTTATTCTACAATTACAAAATTCTATTCTTCAAATAAATTAATTACTTTTCTAGGTTCCCTTCATTTGATATCTGGAACAATTTCAGCTTTATCACCTATAGCAGCTGGTTATCTACTAGATATTTATATTGATTTTATTGGATTATTCCTAATTTTTATAATTATCAATTTTATTATATTAATTTTAGCATATTTACTTCAACTTAAAAATAAACACAAATCATAAAATTATCTTTAATTTGAATACATTAAATAAATATTAATTTAAAATATTTATTGTGTAATAATTCTTGTCTCATTATAAATCCATTGATATTAATAATCTAACTACTTTAACTCAAAATCTAGTTCAAATACCTACTGTAAATCCTCCAGGTAATGAAAAAGATTTAGCAGAATTTTTAACTTTAAAACTTCAAGAACTTGGTTTTCAAGTAAAAAACTATAATGTTGATATTGGAAGACCTAATGTTGTTGGACTATTACAAGGTAAAGTAGGAAAAAAAACTTTAATGTTTAACGGACATATGGATGTTGTTCCACCCGGTAATGAATCTTTGTGGACTTATGACCCATTTTCGGGACATAAAGAAGATAACCGAATTTATGGTAGAGGAGCATGTGATATGAAAGGCGGTATAGCTTCTATTATTACATCTATAAAAACTATAATTGATTCCAATATTGATTTGAATGATAATTTATTAGTTACATTTGTAATAGATGAAGAAACTACTGGTAATGGAACAAAAAATATAATTAAGAATGGTTACAAAGCAAATTATGCTGTAATAGCTGAACCCACCGAGCTCATACCATTAAGAGGTCATAAAGGTGTTTTATGGATGGAAATACAAACTTTAGGAACATCTGAACATTCTAGTTTGGTAAAAAGCACAAACCCCAAAATTGGTGATAATGCTATCTATCATATGAATAAAATAATCTCAAAAATTGAAAATTTATTACCTGAATTAGAAAAAAAACAGAATATTTTATTGGGAAATCCAACTATCAGTTTAGGAACAATTATCGGAGGAACTAAAACTAACACAGTTCCAGATTTATGCACTATCACAGTTGATAGACGTTTAATTCCAGGTGAAAAACATGTTAAAGTTAAACAAGAAATTGACACATTAATATCACATATTCAAACTCAAAATTCAAATTTTAAAGTGAATAACAAAACTATTATTGAACGTGATAGTATTGAAATCCCTGAAAATGAAGAAATTATTCAAATATGTAAAAATGCTGCCTCTAAAGTTCTTGGTTTTGATTCTCCAGTTTCCGGATGTGTTGGAACTACAGATATGGCAATACTTGTTAATGAAGGACAAATACCCACTTGCATCTTAGGTCCAGGTAGAGTAAATGAATGCCATATAATAAACGAATATATTGAAATAGATCAATTAATTAATGCCACTAAAATTTATTGTGATATAATTTTAAACACAATTTGTTAAGATTTTTATAAAAAATAATTTAAATTTTATATGTTT